>JACENB010000135.1 GCA_013867245.1 Nitrosopumilaceae archaeon | reverse complement strand
AGTCAAATGGGTAGATTACTACCATCAGGTTCAGGTTATTCAATTCCAGATGTTATTCAAACTGATGCAGCTATTAATCCAGGAAATTCAGGAGGACCACTATTAAACATGAGAGGAAACATAGTGGGGATTAATACTGCAATACAATCTACAACAGGGGAATTTACTGGAGTAGGATTTGCAGTTCCATCCCAAACGGTTGCAAAAATTGTTCCAACATTAATCAGTGATGGAGAATACAAACATCCATGGATTGGAATTTCAGGCAGAGATATTGATCCAGATACAGCAAACGTATTAGGATTAAAAGATGCATTAGGATTTCTAATCATAACAGTAGTAGAAAATAGTCCAGCATCAGATGCTGGACTTGTGGGTTCTGATAAAATGATAAAAGTAGATGGAATGGAATATCCAGTTGGTGGAGATATCATTATGGCAGTAGATGGAATGGATGTTAGAAAAATTGATGACATTTTGATACATCTTCAGAGAGTTAAAACAGTTGGAGATGAGATGAATCTAGAAATTTTGCGAGATGGTAGGACTACAAACGTTACAATTATTCTTCAAGAAAGACCAAATTGAAAATAAATGGATACAAGCATAAATACATCCACTAAAAAAATCTTCTAATGACTAATTTGATTTTAGAATCTGAGATACTAAATAATGTATTAGAGAATAAAGAAATTGATCGTCATGAAATAATAGATATTTATCAAAAATCAATTAGTAATTCAAATGAATTATTTGCAACCGCACAAAAACTTCGAATTAGAAATAAAAATAATTCAGTAACCTTTTCCAAAAAAGCATTTTTCAATATAATTAATCTGTGTAAAGATACATGCTCATATTGCACATACAAAGCAGAACCCGGAGAAGAAAAAATTTCTTTAATGTCTAAACAACAAATTAAAGAATTATTACAATTAGCAAAAAAATACACATGTGTAGAAGCATTATTTGTGACAGGAGAACAACCAGAAAAAAAATATCCTGAAGCAAAAAATTGGTTAAAAGAAAATGGATTCAAATCAACTGTAGAATATCTAATTCATTCATCTGAAGAGGCATTAGAATTAGGATTATTTCCACATACAAATGCAGGAAATTTGAATTATGATGAAATGAAAGAGCTCAAAAAAACGAATGTTTCGATGGGAATAATGTTAGAAAACATTAGTGAGAGATTAACAAAAAAAGGAATGCCACATTATTTAGCAGCCAGTAAAAAACCAAAAACACGATTAAAAATTTTAGAAAACTCAGGGAAATTACAAATTCCGATGACTACAGGTATTTTGGTAGGAATTGGAGAGACAATTGAAGAAATTATTGATTCATTATTGGCAATAAAAGATCTTCATAAAAAATATGGAAATATTCAAGAAGTAATTTTACAAAATTTCCAACCAAAGCCAGATACAATAATGAAAGATTCACCATCAGCAAATGAAGAATATTTCAAAAAAATTGTAGCATTAACAAGAATTGTAATGCCAGAAATGAATATACAAATTCCACCTAATTTGTCTCCAAAATCATATCAAAGTTTCTTACAAGTAGGAATAAATGATTGGGGAGGAATTTCACCACTGACACCAGATTTCGTTAATCCAGAATTTTCTTGGCCAGAAATCAATAAAGTTGAAGATTATTCAAAGAAAGCAGGATATGACTTAAAATGCAGGTTTCCAATTTATCCCGAATTCTTTTCTTTTATTAGTAATAGGTTAAGGGATAAAATAGCAGTGATTCAAAATGAAGATGGGTACGTAAAGGAAGAGTATTGGAAATGACAATTAACGTAGATTCACTGTTTAGAAATGCAGATCCAGTTATATCTGAAATTTTAAACAAGGCCCTATCTGAAAAAGAGGTTTCAGCAAAAGAAGGTTTAGAACTGTACAAAACAAAAGGAATTGATTTTCACTTAGTAGGGCTAGTTGCAGATGAATTACGAAAAAGAAGAGTTGGCAATATTGTATCTTATGTGGTAAATCGAAATATCAATTTCACAAATGTGTGTATAAAACAATGTGGTTTTTGTGCATTTAGCAGAGATTTTAGAGAAGAAGAAGGATATTTCCTACCTACAGAAGAAATTGTACGCAGAGCAAAAGAAGCACACAGTCTAGGTGCAACAGAAGTCTGTATTCAAGCAGGATTGCCTCCAGACATGGATGGAAATTTGTATGAAAACATATGCAGAGAAATCAAAAAAGAGATTCCAGACATACATATTCATGGATTTTCACCAGAAGAAATTCTATACGGAGCAACCAGATCAAATATCAAAATTGAAGAATTTCTAAAGAGAATGAAAGAAGCAGGAGTCGACACATTACCAGGAACATCTGCAGAAATATTAGATCAAAAATTAAGGGATAAAATTTCTCCAGGAAGAATAACAGTAGAACAATGGGAAGAAGTGATAAAAACAGCCCACAAGATTGGAATAAACACCACATCTACTATGATGTTTGGTCATTTAGAAAGTCTAGAACATAGAATTGAACATATTGTTAAATTAAGAGAAATACAAAAAGAGACATCAGGATTTACAGAATTTGTTCCATTAAATTTTGTCCATTCAGAAGCACCTATGTACAAACATCAACTACATGAAGGAATACAACAAGGCGGAAGTGGAAACGACGTATTACTTACACATGCAATTGCAAGAATTATGTTCAATAACACAATAGACAATATTCAGATGTCATGGGTTAAAGAAGGTCAAAAAATGTCACAGCTGTTATTGATGTGGGGAGCAAATGATTTTGGAGGAACACTAATCAATGAAAGTATATCCACATCAGCAGGTTCAGAGTACGGACAATTGTTAAGACCAAAAGAAATTAGACGAATGGTCAGAGAGATTGGAAGAATTCCGGCGGAAAGAAATACACAATATAAAATGATAAAAAAGTTTGAAACAGAAAATGAAGTAGACGAAGGGTTAGATAAAATAACAAATAACTCACAGTTTGGATCATATAAAGAATTAATTAAAATTAATAAATTCAGATACAAAAACCCCAGAGAAGAATAATTGTCAGCCTTAGAAAAGGCAATTACATATTCAAAAAAAGCAGGAATAGATGAATGTGAAATTGTTTCTGTTAAAAAAAATATTACTACAGTAAGAATTACAGATTCAGAAATAGTAGAAATTAAACAAAATTTTGATGAAAATTTTGGGATTAGATTAATACATAATAAAAAAATTGCATCGATACAAACAACTAATGAAGAAAATATACCAGATTCAATAGCAAAAGGAATCAAATCAATTGAAAATCTAAAACCAAGAGAATTCTGGAGAGGACTACCAATAAAAAAAGAATCCCAACAACTAGAAGGGATATTTGATAAAAAAATTAAATATATTTCAGGCTCAAAAGCTACGGATATCGCTCAAAATATGATTAATTCATCTGAGAATATTAAAATTAATACAATTACAGGATCTTTGAATTTAGTTTATGAAAATTTTGAATTAAGTAATTCTAATGGACTAGATTTCAATAATGAATCAACATACATTTCAGGAATTATTAATGCAGAATCAGAAAAAAGCATTGTACCAGTTTCAGGAATTGGACATGCATGTGGTAGAACATTGTCAGAATTCTCATCAGAACAAATAGGAATTGATGCAAAAAATATGTGTACAAATTCAATTAATCCAAAAAAAATTGATTCAGACACATATTCCATAATTTTTGAACCATACTCAGTGGGAGAAATGTTATCATTTGTAATAGCATCAAATTTTAATTTTCAAACATTCAAAGAAAAAAAAAGTTGCTTCTCCAATAGATATAAAGAAAAAATTTCAATGGAAGAATTCAATTTAACAGATAATCCACATATCCCAGAAGGAATAGGAACAAAGTCAATAGACAGTGAAGGGGTAAAAACTGAGAAGAACAAATTGATTGAAAATGGAATTTTTACAAATGTTTTTTCTAATCTATATGACAGTTACAAAGAAGGGGAAAAAAAATCATCAGGAAATGCAATAAGAATAGGGTCACCTATGGGAAACAGTGCAGAACCAATTCCAATTTCAGCCCCACATAATTTGATAGTCACACCAGGAAATAGTAAACAAGAAGACATGATCAAAGACACCAAACAAGGTATCCTAATAGGAAGATTATGGTATACATATGCAGTTAATCCAATTAAAGGAGATTTCTCATGTACTGCAAGAAGCGGAATACAAATTATAAAAAATGGGGAAATCATAGGACCTGGAAAATCAGTAAGAATAGTACATAATCTTCCAAAATTATTAAACAACATATCAGATATTGGAAATGATCAACGTCAAGTAATTCAATGGGCATCATTACCATCAATTACCCCATCAATCAAAGTTGAAAATATTGCAGTTAATTCAATTTAGGCATAAAATTTAGGCATATATTATTTAAAAAACGTAGTTACTAAATACAAAATATATCCTGTTGCCAAAATAATACCCATAGTTCTGTTAATGATTTTAGTTTTCAATCCAATCAATAATGAAAGACTAAAGATAATCATTATTGCATAATCCACATAAACATCTGAAGTTATCAAAACACCACCAAGGGCAGCACCTACACCCATGATCATCAAGACATTGTAAATATTGCTTCCAATAATATTTCCAATTCCAATGTCACTGTGTCCTTTACGAATTGCAATAATGGAAGTGATTAATTCAGGAAGAGAGGTTCCAATTGCAATTACAGTTAATCCAATAATTTTTTCAGATAAACCAAATTCAGATGCAATAATTACAGCATTATCAACTGTGAGTATAGCACCAATATACAATACAACAATTCCAATTGCAATTAATCCAAAAGATTTTAGATAAATATTATTTTTAGTATTTTCAGAATCATCAGTGACTTTTGTTCTTTGTTTTAATGCATCTCTAAATGTGAAAAATGCGAAGACTCCAAGTCCAACAAGAAGTAACCCACCATCGTATATAGAAAGTTCACCATCAATAGAAAGCAAGACAAGCAATAAAGAAACACCCAACATTATCGGGATTTCTTTTCTTAATACAGATTTTTGAATTGCAACAGGAATCAAAATTGCAGATACTCCAATCACCATACCAACATTTGCAATATTACTTCCAACAATATTTCCCAAAATTATTGCACCGTGATCACCAGCTGCTGCAATACTTGCTGCAAGTTCGGGAGTAGATGTTCCATATGCAACAATAGTCATACCGATTACAAGATTACTGATACGAAACTTTTTAGCAATTCCAACTCCACCACTAACTAGCCAATTCCCACCAAAACACAACATCACCAATCCAATAACAAGTAATGCAGCACTTAGTATGACTTCCACAACGAAATTTCACAGTATGGTTGTTTAAAGGAGATGATTCACTATATTTTCACAAATGTAACAATTCAAGTTAAGTTCAAAAAATAACATATTTTTGCAAAAACATACTCAATTTTAGGAATTAAAATCCCAAAAATAACCAAAACAGGTGTAAAAAAACTACCCAGATAGATAAAAAATAGACAAGTCAAAGACTAATAAGGTAATGTACCGTACCATACAGTATAATGAAAGCAAGACTAACTTATGTCCCACTAGAAGTGGCAGATCAATTCGAAGACTTCATCATAGAAAGAGAAGAGCAAATTCTAGATGCAGTAAAAGCAAGAACCAAAGATTTCAGCACGTTATCTTTGTTAAAGTTGTTATATCAACTCAAAGGAAATCCAATGACATTTTCACATCTATATTCAAAATCAAAAATTAGAATGAAAAAATCATTTTTGAATTACTTACACCTTTGTGTGAACTACAGCTTTATAGAAAAAGAAACAGTTGGACCAAATGTAATCTATACAATTACAGATAAAGGAAGAATGATGTTAAATCTATTCATGCAAAAAAGTAATTAGATAGAGTATAGCGTTGAAATTGTGCAAAAAGGATTTCCAGAAGCTGAAATATTTGAAATTAAAAAAACAGAGCTAAAGAACCCAATAATTTTTGCAGGATTTGTAGGTGCAGGTCTTGTAGGACCGTTGGCAATCAACCATATAATTACAGAATTGAAAATGACAGAAATTGCAGTGATGAGATCAAAATATCTTCCACCATCAACAGTTTTCATGAGAGGTAGATTACGTCACCCATTTAGATTCTATGCAAATGAAAATGGAACAATTTGTGCAATAATTTGTGAAATTACATTAAGGATGGACGGATTGTATTCACTAGTATCATCAATTTTAGATTGGGCTGAAAAAAATGGATCAAAAGAAATAGTGATTTTAGATGGGGTTGCAAGTACAGAGCACGACGACAAAGCATATTGTGCAGCAGAAGAAGATTTAATCAGAACCATGGCAGACAAAGACATTAGTTTAATTCCACAGGGATTCATCACAGGGATTCCAGGAGGCATTCTAAATGAGTGTCTAGTTAGAGAAATTCAAGGATTGACATTATTGGCAAAAGCAAACAAAATAGAGCCAGATTCAGGCGCAGCTGCAACTCTAATTGAGGCATTAAACAGATTTTATGAGATGGAAATAGACACATCAGATTTACAAGAGGAGAAAGAAAGAATCCATTCAGAATTTAGCGAATTATCTCAAAAATATGTGGAACATAGAGAAGAGATATCTGGAATGTACATGTGATCGAAATAACAGGCAAATTCTTTTATTCACAACAAATGCGGAACAAATTATGACTTTAACATATAAAAAAGCAGGAGTAGATATTTCAAAAATTAAACAAAGTCAAAAGGCAATTGGTAAACTAATTACATCAACTCACAAACTTCAGAAAAAAGCAAAGATAGCTCATGGTTTTGGGCATTATGCAGGAATTGTAGAAATTCCTGGAGGAAAATTATTAGCGACACACACAGATGGTGTAGGAACTAAAGTAGTAATTGCAAATATGATGAAAAAATACAACACAATAGGAATTGATTGTGTTGCAATGAATGTAAATGACATTATTTGTATTGGTGCAACACCAATATCATTTGTAGATTATATTGCTGCAAATAAAAATGACGTACCAATATTTAAAAAAATTGTAGAAGGGTTAGTCACAGGTGCAAAAAAATCTTCAATGCCAATTGTTGGTGGAGAAACTGCAATTATGCCAGATGTAATTGAAGGAAAAGGATTTGCATTTGATTTAGCAGGAATGGTTGTAGGTCTATTAGATAAAAAAGATATGATTTTAGGAAATAAAATTAAAGCAGGTGATGCAATTATCGGAGTAAATAGTTCAGGAATTCATTCAAATGGATATTCACTTGCAAGAAAAGCTTTGCTAACAAAATATTCAATTAAAGATAAAGTGAAAGGAGTTGGAACTATAGGAGATGCACTACTAAAACCCACAGAAATTTATACAAACCCAGTTCTTGAAATTAATCAAAAATGTAAGATAAATGGACTAGCACATATCACAGGAGGATCATTTACCAAACTACTACGCCTCAAAAACATAGGTTATGAGATAGATTCACTTCCAAAAATACCTCCAATAATGGGATTAATAGAGGAACAAGGAGTAAAACCAGAAGAAATGTACAAAACTTTCAACATGGGAGTAGGATTCTGCATAATGGCACCAAAAGAGCAGGTAAGTAAAATTGAATCAATATTTAAAAAACATAAGATCAAAACCCAGCAAATAGGTCAAGTAATTTCTAAAAAAGGAGTTTCAGTAAACTCAATAAAAATTGCTTAATTTAACAACAATAAAATAATTTTTAGCTTGGTATCATCTTATATTACAGATTTCTGTGATTTTACTAGATAGTAATGAGTGAAGCCCATTTTATAGAGACAATAATTGGAGTAGGAATACTTCTATTTGCAGCAAAACTAATGGCAGAGCTTTTCCTCAGATTAAAGCTCCCAATTGTGTTAGGAGAATTATTAGCAGGAATGATTGTCGGTCCATTTGCTTTAGGGGCGTTTTTTGTAATTGATGGAAAGCAATTACTTCAGATAAACGATGAAATAAGAATACTAGGAGAAATGGGTGCAATTGTAATTCTGTTTATGGCAGGATTGGAAATGACACCAAAAGAATTCCTTAAAGGAGGAAAAGCATCTTTTACAGTAGGAACGTTAGGTGTGGTTGTTCCATTTTTTGCAGGATTAGCAGTTTTCCAAATGTTTGGATTTGATGCATTACAATCAATGTTAATTGCAACAGCGCTTACAGCGACAAGTATTGCAATTTCAATTCAAGTATTGAGTGAATTTGGAAAAATCAAAACGCCCGAAGCTAGATTAATCATAGGTGCTGCAGTAGTAGACGATATTTTAGCAATTGCAGTATTATCAGTGGTATCATCAATTGCAGGATCAGATGGCGGAGTAGACAACATAGACATCACAGAAGTTACAATTACAATTTTGAAAGTATTAGGATTCTTTGTAATAATGTTAGTAGTTGCAGTTGTAGTAATACCAAAAATAATTACACCAAGATTATGGAAAGCAAAAGGCAGTGTGGAAGGAATTGCAACAGCGTCTTTCTTTGGTGCAGCAGCACTTGCAGGATCCATTGGACTATCACCGATAGTAGGAGCGTTTGCGGTAGGAATGGCATTATCAACCACAAAAGTATTTGAGAAAATTGAAAACTATATTGGAAAAATAGGATTGATTTTTGCACCATTATTCTTTGCAATCATTGGAGCACAAGTAGACTTGAGAGCAGTTAATTTGGAGATTTTGATGATAAGTGCCGTAGTTATCATAATTGCAGTTGTAACAAAATTAGGTGGTTGTGGATTACCGGCAATGTTCTTTTTGAAAAGTAAGGCACAAGGAATGAGAGTAGGCATAGGTATGATTTCAAGAGGGGAAGTAGGATTAATTGTTGCAGGAGTAGGAGTTACAGCAGGAATTCTTACATCAGAAGTATACTCAACAATAGTAATCATGGTAGCAGTAACAACAATTATCACACCAATTTGGTTGAAAATGGAGTATAGAAAAGAACAAAAAAATGACAATAACGAATCAAATAAAACAGTAGAACAAAAATCAGAATAAATTTTAACAGTGAAAAACATAGAGAAAATATGAACAAGTTAGATCCAGCACTATCCAAAGCATGTACTGAAATTACAAAAAATCTACTGACAATAAATGAACCAACTAAAAAACAAGTTAAAGAAGAAATTATTAAAATTTGTACAAAATACGCATTAGAACGAATTCCAAAAAATTATGAAATATTATCAGTGGTGAACAACTCTGATTTTGATAAATTAAAAAAAGTATTGATAAGAAAACCAGCAAAAACAGCATCAGGAGTATCAGTAGTAGCATTAATGCCAAAACCATATGCATGTCCTCATGGAAGATGTACATATTGTCCTGGAGGAATTGAGTTTAATTCTCCAAACAGCTATACAGGAAAAGAACCATCATCATTAAATGCAATTGAAAATGAATTTGATCCGAAATTACAAATTACATCAAAAATTGAAAAATTAATTGCATTTGGACATGATCCATCAAAAATGGAAATTGTAATTGTAGGAGGAACATTCCTATTCATGCCAAAAGATTATCAAAAAGATTTCATAAAATCATGTTATGATGCACAAAATGGAATAGATTCAAAAAACTTGGAAGAAGCTAAATCAAACAATGAACATGCAGAAATAAGAAACGTAGGATTTACAATTGAAACTAAACCAGATTATTGTAAAAAAGAACATGTTGATTTAATGTTAAGTTACGGAGTAACAAGAGTAGAGATCGGAGTTCAATCATTACAAGAAAGAGTTTACAAAATTATCAATAGAGGACACAATTATAATGATGTAACAGAATCTTTTCAAATTTCAAAAGATGCAGGTTACAAAATTGTTGCACACATGATGCCAGGATTACCCACAATGACTCCAGAAGGAGATATTGCAGATTTTAAAAAATTATTTTCAGATCCTCAATTACGTCCAGATATGTTGAAAATTTATCCATCGCTAGTTATTGAAAATACACCACTCTATGAAGAATACAAAGAAGGAAAATACACACCATATTCTGATGATGATATGATCAAAGTATTAACAGAAGCAAAAAAGAATGTTCCAAAATGGGTAAGAATTATGAGAGTGCAAAGAGAAATATCGCCAAAAGAAATCATAGCAGGTCCAAAATCAGGTAACCTCAGACAGATTGTACATCAAAATCTTGCCAAACAAGGATTATCATGTAAATGTATTAGATGTAGGGAAGCAGGATTAGCAGATAAAAAAACAACAAATGAAGACATAGAATTGAAAAGAATAGATTATGACTCTTCAGATGGAAAAGAAATTTTCTTATCATATGAGGACAAGAATGAATCAATCTATGGATTTTTGAGATTAAGAAAACCAAGTTTTGAAGCTCATAGAGACGAAATTGATGAAAATACATGCATAGTTAGAGAAATTCACGTGTATGGAAAATCATTGAAATTAGGAGAAAAAGAAACTGATGAAATTCAACATTCAGGGTTAGGAAAAAATTTGATGAAAGAAGCTGAAAAAATATCAAAAGAAGAATTTGATGCAAAAAAAATACTAGTGATTAGTGCTGTAGGTACTAGAGAATATTATCAAAAATTAGGGTATTCGTTATATGGGCCATACATGTCCAAAATATTGAATTAAGGAGAAGATATGTCTGAAGAAAAAATTATTGGTAAAGGAACATGGATAGACAAACTAGCATCAGAATTACTTGAACGTGAAAAAGAACTTGGGAGAAATTTAGATCTGATAAATGTAGAAAGCGGATTGGGTGCATCAGGAATTCCACATATTGGAAGTTTAGGAGATGCAGTTAGAGCATATGGAGTAAAGCTAGCATTAGAAAATTTAGGATACAAATCAGAATTAATTGCATATTCAGATGACCTAGACGGATTAAGAAAAATTCCAGAAGGGATGCAAGAATTTGGTTTAGATGAGCATTTAGGAAAACCAGTTTCATTAATTCCAGATCCTTATGGATGTCACGATTCTTACGGAATGCACATGAGCAGTATTCTATTGGATGGATTAGACAAAGTTGGGATAGAGTATGAATTTAGAAGAGCTAAAGAGACATACAATCAAGGACTATTAAAAAATCAAATACATACGATATTAGAAAACAGTACAAAGATTGGAGATAAAATTTCAGAATTAGTTGGACAAGAAAAATATCAAAAATATTTACCATATTTTCCAGTGTGTAAGGAATGTAATCGACTTTACACAGCAGAATCTACAGAATACATATCAGATAAAAAAATTGTCAAATACAATTGTCATGATACAGAAATAGGTTCAAAAATGATCAAAGGGTGTGGTCATCAGGGAGAAGCAGATATTACAAAAGATTTAGGAAAATTAGCTTGGAAAGTAGAATTTGCTGCAAGATGGTCAGCATTTGACATTAGATTTGAAGCATATGGAAAAGACATCATGGATTCAGTCAAAGTTAATGATTGGGTAGCAAATGATATTTTAGAATTCCCACACCCACATCATGTAAAATATGAGATGTTTTTGGATAAAGGAGGAAAGAAAATTTCAAAATCATTAGGAAATGTGATTACTGCACAAAAATGGTTAGAATTTGGAAATTCAAAATCAATTTTACTTCTACTGTACAAAAGAATTACAGGAGCTAGAGAATTAGGATTTGACGACATTCCAGGTTTAATGAATGAATACAATGAGCTTGAAGACACATATTTTGGTAGAATCAAAGTAGACAATCAAGCAAAACTAACTAAATTGAAAGGACTTTATGAATATGTGAATTTACTTAATCCGCCAAAACAACCCAGCATTCATGTAAATTACAGATTATTAATTGAATTAACAAAAATTTTCAAAGAAAATAGAAACGAGAGAGTTATGAAAAAACTCATCGATTATGGAGTGATAAAAGAAGAAGGGAGTCAAGAAATAAAAAAACTGATAGAAATAGCAGGGAATTATTCTGATGAATTTGACGAACAAGAAAAAATAGAAGTGGAACTTGATAATACTGCTAAAAAAGCAATATCATTACTCATTACAGAATTGGAAAAAGAAGAAGATCCGGAAGATATTCAAAATACAATATATCAAATTGCTAAAGGAAATGATGTACAACCAAAAGACTTCTTTAGAATACTATATCAAATAATTTTGGGAACTTCAAGAGGACCAAAGATAGGACCATTTATCACAGATATTGGAAGAAAACAAGTTGCCAAAACACTATCAGAGTATGTTTAACAATGGTTCACGGAGAACATAATAAAAGTAGAAACAGTGGAGGATTCGCACTAATTATTTTAGGAGCATTAATGTTGATTGTAGGTCCTCAAGAAGCAATAGTTCCAAAAAGTTTGAGCGTAATTGTATGGATTGGAGGCATAGCTATTGGCAGTATAGGGTTTTATCTAAAATTCGTGAGAAATAGAGTCAAACGGCAATAAAGAAATATTCATCTTTTGGGACATATGTGATAAGAAAATGGGATTTTTTAGCAAAAAAAAAGAAATTAAAAATGATAATGAAGATGAATCAATTTTAAAAGAAGAGTTAGAAACTGAAGTTGAAAAGCTTCAAACAGAATTTAGAACAAAACAAGAAGAAATAATCAAAGTTTCAGAAAAGATTCAAACTGTAAAAGAAGAATACGATACTACAGTAAGTAATCTAATGTTAGTAAAAAAAGAATTCAATCAGAAAAAAATGGAATTAGATATTGTTCAAAGAGAATATAGAGAAATTAGAGAAAAAATAAAAAATGCTCAACAAATTAAAGATACAAAATCAATTAATGAGTTCAATAAAACTGAAAAAGAATTCAAAAAAATTAAAGATGAATTAGATCAAATGATAAAAGAACAAAAACAAATAAAGGATGAAATTACAAAAGGACAATCAACAATACATGGATTAAGAAAGCAACAAGTTGAAGTAGGTAAAGAATTAGATGAAGCAAATTCAAGATTATACAATGCAAAAGAGGAATTAGATAAAAAAGACCAATTTCAAGATACTAGTATCTTAACATCAAAGGAGAAAAAAGAAATTAAAAATAATTCGCCTACTGAAAAAGCTAATGCAGGAGTAATTGAAGCAGCTAGTATAGTTGTCGGATCATTAAAATCAAAACTAAACACGGCACAAAAAGAATTAGAACAAATTCAAGGGGTTTTAGAAGAAGAAAGAGAAGCACATAAAAAAACAAGACAAGAATTAATGAAAATTAAATCTGAAAAAAATTAAAGTAATCATAAATCATTAAAATATTTCTTCCATCTTAATTTTATTTCAGTCTCAGATCTACCCAAATCATAGAGAGGAGAAGTTACTTCAGAAATAGACGAAACAGTTACTAACACAACAGAGTTAATTGGACTTTGAATTCCGTTGTTTCTATAATAATCGACAATTTCATCAAACAAAGGGGAATCTCTAATAATTTTTCCAGTTCCAATAAACAAATATCCCTTGCGAGATAAGGGATCAATTACATTAATTTCCACAGAAGGATTTTTTCTTAAATTATTCATAGTATCGGGTGAGCGAATATTTGCAAATGCAAGAAGTTCAGAAGTCCAAGAAATTATAGTTCCCTTTGGAGAAATGTTAGGTTTTCCATCAGACGAAACAGTTGCAACATAGCCTAATTTTTGAGAATTTAAAAAACTCTTGATTTCTGAAGATATAACAGACATACTAATTGTAATTTATTGAACATAATTAATTTTAAGAATTATCGAATGTAGTATGAATCAGTTATTTTTCAAATAACATCATTGAGAAAAGCATTTGCTAATATTTTTTTGGTTTCTTTTTCCTTGTATTTTCTTGTTGTTTCTTTTTGTAATTTCTAATACGCTGTTTTTGTTCAGCCTCCTTTTGGCCTTTACGTTTTCTTTTATCTATTTTCTTTTTTGAACCAGCCATAATAGAAATTATCAAATTTTTATAATTTATTAGCTAGCTTTAGCTGAAAAATCGTAACCAACCCAATAATTATCAAAATACTTCCAATAGGCAACAAATAATCTAATGATGGAAATGCAAAATATCCAATCAACACAGAAATTCCAATTAAAAGAAACCCGGCTATTCCATTTACAGCAAGTTTGCTCATAAACTCATCACTTTTACGATGTTATCGCATGAATTCAGCCATTTCTATTGAGAAAAAGAAGAACCCAATTCCGCCCCCAATCATTGCAATCCATGCAATAACTTGTTGCTTTTTATTCATAAAATAAAAAAAACATACTCATTATTGAATCTAATTGAAAACTTAAGACAAGTAACCTTTTTCTAAATCGATAATTCATAAAAACAATAAAGTTATTGTTGATCAGCAATTAGTCGGGTTACTTTTTCCATCTTCTCTCCCCACCACCAAAATCTTCCTGATTCAATTCGTTCACCATCTTTGTAAACTTTAGAAGTGATAATGGATTTGATGATTTCAATATTTTCAGGGTTCAATTCAATTTCTTTATGTTGTGATAAAATGTGTTCTTTTAGTTTCGACCATACTTCTTCCACGCTCTCGTCATTAAATGACCATGTACACTCTCTCTCAGATTCTTTACAAGTAATTGGTCTTGCCATTATCCCTTGATTAACTACTAAATTTTACACTAAAAAAAGTCATTGCGTCATTTTGGCGTATATTTTAAGAAAATATCTCTTTATCGAACCCAGGAGAATTATCTGAAATAATTAACTCACAACTATTTGTCAAATTAAAGACAATTATAATTACAATTACAATAAAGAAGTAGAGTTGGCAAGTATCAAAGACATAGGCAAATTATTCGTTTTTGTAGTAGTAGGATTAGGAACAATAATTGTTGGTTCTTTTATGATTAGAGGCACTATGCATATGTGGGATAATGTAGATGATGAAGGAAAAGATTCAGGGAATAAAAATACTAAAAAGTGAAAGATAGAAAGCATAAGATAGTGCTTCAAAACTCAACTATTAGAAAATCATTGGATGAGTATATCAAAAGACGAATAAAAGAAATACCAACTGAAATTGAACAAACTTTTCCAAACATTAAAAAAATTTGGAAATGTAATGATGAGTTAGATTTTCTATATGGGTATTATGTTGGAAAAATTGAAGAGGGAAGTTTACACTATTTACTCAAAGCAACACGTGCATCAGCAGGAGGATATGTAGATACTTTTGAAATAAGAGGGATTATTGAAGAAAATAAAATACAACTTCAAGAAACTATTAAAAATTCACTAAATTAGTGAACTAAAAATACTAGAGAAATCATAGAAAAATTATGGTAGGACCACAAGATGGAGGATTTGGTTTTGATCAATCGAAAAAATATACCGAAGTTGAAAATATTGAGGAAGTTTGTGTTCAATGCCAAGCTGGTCAACATAAAAAATGTCTAAAAAAATCAAAAGAACAAGATGTTTGTGAATGCGAACATTGTATGATTTACGGTTAGATTAACAAATTATTCAACTAAATGAGGAACAAAATTTTCATCTATCCACACACCAACTACATCTGCATCTAGATTCCAAGAAGAAATTATTTCTACACTTTTTTTAATATGAGTAAAATGTTCCTCATCAGAAACAGGATTACCTGCGCATCCAAAATGACCGGAAACCACAATATGGTTGGATTTATGATTAGTTACAGAAATCATGACACTTTTTTTAAGTGATTCAACATTACCGTCAAACATTACTTTGTCAATGCCAGGAGCAGTGATAGTGTCTACAAAATCTACAGCATATTTTGCCTTAATCCAATCATTCATAGGAATTTGGACTCTCCCATCCATACAAGATAATGATGTTGCAAAAGATTTGTCAGCCAAGATATTCAATATTCCTCAAAATTATTCCAAATATTAAATTTTAGGAGCAATGGGAAATAATAAAAAATTAATTTTCTACATCATATCTTAACAAGATTTCATCAGCTTTGCTCAATAATCCTAAGATACTGGTATTTACAGCAATTTCATTTTGGTAAATTCCAATATAGGAAGTAAGCATATCTTTAGATGTTGGAAAGGACTCATGTTTTGGAAGTTCTTTTTCAAAATCATCAATAGAGTTTTGAAGAGACAAATTTCTTTTTTCCAATTTATTTGACGCTTCTCTAATTAATTTTTCAACAATTGGATCTAATTTTGTCACTGATCCCTAATGATTTTCTTAAATTTATCTATGATCTTTTTAAAAATTAATGTATCATACCAATAATTATTTCAAATATTTGAAGCAATTAGCAGTATGATCATTAACCATTCCTGTGGCCTGCATAAATGCATAACAGATTGTAGGTCCAACAAAAGTGAATCCATGTTTTTTAAGATCAGCACTAAGTTTTTCAGAAAGTTCAGTATATGCAGGTAAATCAGAATATGTTTTGAATTTATTTTTAATTGGTTTGTAATTTACAAATCCCCACAAATATTTATCAAAAGTTCCAAATTGCTTTTGAATTTTAATAAACTGTTTAGCATTATTGATTGTAGAATTAATTTTGAGTTTATTTCTAATAATTGATGGATTTTGTATTAATTTTTCAATATCTTTTTCATTGAGTTTTGAAACAAGATTGACATCAAAATTGCAAAAAGCTTCACGATATCCATTTCGTCTATTAAGAATAGTACTCCAAGATAATCCAGCTTGAGCACCTTCTAAAATTAAAAATTCAAATAATTTTTGATCATCATGTTGAGGAACACCCCATTCAACATCATGATACGTTAAATTAGGCTCATTTTTAGCCCATTCACATCTTTTTTTCATAATTTCCCATAATTGATACAGAATATTAATTCTAAAAAAATCAATTAATTATGAAGATAAATAAGCAGTTATTACAAATTAATAGAAATTTCATAATTTGTTTTATTGCTTCTGCATCATTATCAGCTGTTGCAGCTCAATTATTGGCAGATTATGAAAATTATCAAACAACAACCATAACAATAATTATCGGATATGTAATTTACTTTGGATTATTCTCTACTTTGTTTTACATAGATAACAGAAAAAGATACAGAACTATGGAATCAAAATTAATCAAAAAAGAACTATTAAAATTAATTTCTTCATTTGGTGTGGGTGAAATAATATA
>JACENB010000101.1 GCA_013867245.1 Nitrosopumilaceae archaeon | reverse complement strand
TATCCTGTTATAATTCAGATTTTTAAAAATAATGATGCTGTTCACTTTGCTCAAACTGATGTAAACCAAGATGGTACATATGAATACAAATTCAGAGTTTTACATTCTGAGAATGGATATACCAAGAAAATCTTTGATGGGGACTATTCTGTAACTATCTTCAAAGTGGTGTACCTTAAACAGGGAAATCTTATCTAGAATCCTCTTAATCCCTGAGGACGCATAATCTCTGGATGCTGTTTCATCCATTCAATCTTGTCTAGCATTTCTTGTTTATCCTGAGGAAAAGTACCTTTGATGGTATATGCATTTGAGCCATGATTTGCCCTAAACACAATCTCATCCTTGGTATCAATTTGTTCAATCAAACTTTGCAATTCATCTAATGATTCATCATCATTAATTCTCACAAACTCTCCTTGATACTTGTCAAGAAATTCTTGTTTGATTCCATTTTCTAAATACAAAGTAAGTGCACCTACATAATTTGGCGAACAAGCACTAATTACTTCCGCAGTACCTTTGATGTGCTCTTTAGAATATTTTCTACCTCCTAAACCTAAAATCACCATACATGACATGATGTAACCTGCTTCTTTTGCTTTGTTAACTGATTTGATTATGGTTTTTCCAATTGCACCTTTTGTTACTTTTTTTAGAACAATGTCTGAACCACTTTCAATTCCCAAGTAAAACATGTCAAGACCTGCCTCGTTCATCTTCTTTAACTCCTCAGAAGTTTTCTTTAGAATATTCATGGGCATTGCATAACAGGAAATCCTTTCAATCTTTGAAAATTTTTCTCTGATGTATTTCACAATTTTAATCATGTATTCAGAATCTAGATTTAATGCATCTCCATCTGCAAGAAAAACTCTTCTAGTATCTGGCAAATATTTTGCCATCATATCAATTTCTGATTTTACTTCCTCCCATGGTCTCTCAGAATACTCTTTTGATCTATACATGTCACAAAAAGAGCATTCGTTAAATGAACAACCTAATGTAACCTGAAAAATTAATGATCTTGCTTCTGAAGGTGGTCTATACAAAGGGGCATCATAATTTAACATCATTTTTGTTTCAGATATTTTTGGCTAATTATGTTTTTTATACTTTGATTATCTTAGCACAAAATACCTTTTAGTGGTAGGCGAGAAGCTTTTGCATTCATTATGGCAAATGATCCAGATGCAAAAAGATTATTCTGGTTCATTTTTGCTGGTTCTCGGGGAGGACTTACTAGATTAAAGATTATTTCAAAATTAAAAGAAAATCCACTAAACACTAACCAATTGGCAAATGAATTAGGTCTTGATTACAAAGCAATTCAACATCACATCAAAGTTCTTGAAAAAAATAACTTGATTACAAAAGAGGGTGAAAAATATGGCATCATGTTTTTCATTTCAACCTTTCTTGAAGTAAATATGGAGACATTTGAAAAAATTGAAGGAAAATTGGATAAAAGTAAATAAAAGCTCAAGAGGTGTTTTTCTCTAAATGGAGCCTACATCTCTGATTTTGTCAATTGTCTCAATTATCAATATGGGGATATTGGGAATCTTAATTGCAATTTTTGGAAATATGTATGGAAAAACAAGAGCTCAACTTCCACTTGGAATGATTGTTGTTGCAGCCATGTTGTTTTTGCATAATGTAGTTGGTGCAATGGCTTATTTCTCAATGGAACACCTCTTCTCTAATGAAATATTCCCATACATGTTGGGAGTTGGTGTTGCAGAGTTAGTAGGATTGATAATATTCTTGAAAATCACTCTGGATTAATCTTAGTTTAATTGTAACAAAATCTCTCAAAACACATGCTACAAGAATATTTGAAACTTAACAAGAATATTCTAATTGCATTTGCTGCATCAATTACAATTTCTGCAGTCATAGCACAAATTTTAGCTGATCAAGCTGACTATCTAAACACAACTTACACTACAATTGCTGATTATGTCATTTACTTTTCTGTATTTAGTGGACTGTTCTATTTTGATAATCGTAAAAAATATCTCCTAAAATCAGGAAAAACTGATACAAAGAGACTAAAACATGATCTGAAAAAATTAGTGACTTCACTTGGAATTGGAGAAATTGTTTATACTATAGTAAGATGGGTATTACAATATTATCTACTTGTACTAAATTATGATCCATACTTGGCATCAATTGTATCACAAGGATTGTCTACAATCGTTTACATGATAGTAGTAAATCTAACTGTAAAGATTACGAGGTTGTACAAAGATGAACATTAGTGTCTATGTTGATGGTTCAGGAGGTCCTAATGGTGGATATGGCTTTTTTGTAAAGGAAACTGGAGAATCATTTTATGAAAAAAAACCTGAAATTACAAACAATCAGGCTGAATACTTAGCAATAATTTCTGCATTAAACAAGTTTGTTGATTCTGATGAAGAAATTACAATTTACAGTGATTCAAAAAATACTGTAAACCAACTTAATCATGAATTTGCGATAAATAATGAACAATTACGTGATTTGGCAAGAGAAGCTTGGAGTATAATTGGAAAATTTTCTAATTTGTCAATAGTTTGGGTACCTCGAAAAGAGAATCTAGCTGGAAAGATGCTGGGAAGCTAAATTTTAGAGATCAGAAATTTCTATGAATAACTTTATTATACAAAATATTTTGATCAACTTTACATGACAGAATCTGTCGTTTTATCTCCAAAATCCATTGCAGTAATCGGCGCATCTGACAAAAGAGGAAGCGTTGGTGCCACTATTACATCAAATATTATGAATGGTTTCAAGGGAACAGTATATCCTATCAGTCCTTCAAGAGAAACTGTATTTTACAAAAAAGCATACAAGAGTGTTTTAGATGTTCCAAAACCAATTGATCTTGCAGTAATTGTTATCAAAAATACATTGGTCGCACCTGTGTTAGAAGAATGTGGAAAAAAGAAAATCAAAGGCGTAATTATCATCACAGCTGGATTCAAAGAAGTTGATGAAGAAGGAGCAAAACGTGAACAACAGGTAAAAGATATTGCAAAAAAATACAATATTCAAGTAATTGGACCAAATTGTCTTGGTGTCATGAATCTTGATCCAAAGACAATGATGAATTCTACTTTTCTTAAAGTTACACCAAAATCTGGAAAAATTGCACTTGTATCACAGAGTGGTGCAATTTGTGCAGCCCTTGTTGAAGATGCAAGTGCACAGGGAATTGGATTTTCTGCTGTTGTAAGTCTTGGAAACAAAGCTGCAATGAGCGAAGTTGACGTTCTAAAAATTCTTGCAAATCACAAACAAACCGAAGTCATAGTAATGTATCTTGAAGATATGGGTGATGGACAGGAATTCCTTAAAGTTTGTAAAAATATCACTAAAAAACTCAAAAAACCTGTTCTTGTTCTAAAATCTGGACGTAGTCCTGAGGGTGCAAAAGCAGCAATGTCTCATACTGGTGCTTTAATGGGTTCTGATGAAATCTATGATGCATTACTAAAACAATCTGGCGCAATCAGAGTTGATACTATGGAAGAACTATTTGATTATGCAACAGCATTTTCAAAACAACCCTTACCCTCCAAAGGTGATTTAGTTATTGTTTCAAACGCTGGTGGACCTGCAATTATTTCTACAGATGCATGTTCAAAGGCAAAAATCAAGATGGCAGATATTACAAGTATAAGAAAACAAATTGATGAAGTAATTCCGCCTTGGGGAAGTTCTAGAAATCCTGTTGACATAGTTGGTGATGCTGATTTCAACAGGTTCCATAATGTATTAGATCGTGTATTGAAACATCCAAAAGTCGGTTCGGTTATTTCAATGTGTACTCCATCTGGTACATTAGATTATGATAAATTAGCAGAAGTTATTGTTTCTATGTCAAAGAAATACAAGAAAACAATGCTTGCAAGTTTAATGGGATTAGATGAAGGAATAACTAATAGAGAAATTTTAGCTGCTGGAAATGTTCCTTACTACACATATGCAGAAGGTGCAATTAGAACACTCGCAGCCATGATTAGATTCTCTAATTGGGTTAAATCATCTCCTGGAAAAATTACAAAATTCAAAGTAAACAAAGATAAAGCCAAAAAAATATTTGATAAAGTCCAAAAAGAGAAAAGACCAAATCTTTTAGAAGAGGAAGGTCAAGAAGTTCTCAAAGCATATGGTTTGCCACTTCCACAAAGTGCACTTGCAAAAAATGAAGCAGAAGCAGTAAAAATTGCAAAAAAGATTGGTTATCCTGTTGTAATGAAAATTGCATCACCTCAAATTATTCATAAATCTGATGCAGGTGGAGTTAAAGTCAATTTAACAAATGATACTGAAGTAAAAGATGCTTTCAAAACTATTGTAAAGAATGCTAAAAAATACAACAAGAAAGCCGAGATCAAAGGCGTCTTGATTGTAGAGATGGTTAAAGGCGGAAAAGAATTAATCATTGGTTCAAAACTGGAGCCAGGATTTGGTCCAGTAATTATGCTTGGTATGGGTGGAATCTATGTTGAAGTTCTTAAGGATGTAACCTTCAAACTTGCTCCAGTTACTGACAAGGAGGCTGATGATATGATTGCCTCAATAAAAACACAAAAACTACTCCAAGGAGTCAGGGGTGAAAAACCATCTGATATTGCAAAACTATCTGAATGTATTCAGAGATTATCCCAACTAGTTTCAGACTTTAAAGAGATCAAAGAATTAGACATGAATCCTGTTCTTGTTATGGAAAAAGGCAAGGGCTGCCGAATTCTTGATGTCAGAATAGGTCTCTGATCGCAGTTTATTCGTAAATTTTCCTTCCTACAAATTTAGAATATTTATACACCATGGAACTGATTATTGTTACATGGCTAATGTCCTAAAGACAATTAGAAGTGGTGACGATTACATTGAAAGTCTTAGAGGACGTGATCTCAAAGTTTACCTCTTTGGAGAATTGGTCAAGGAACCTGTAGATCATCCAATTATTAGACCCTCTATCAATGCCGTTGCCGAAACATATGATCTTGCATTACGTGAAGAAGCATTAGCTTCTGCTGATTCATCGATAACTGGACTTAAAGTAAATCGATTTCTGCATATTGCAGAAAGTGCAGAAGACCTAGTTTTACAAAATAAGATGCAAAGAAAACTTGGTCAAAACACTGGAACATGTTTCCAAAGATGTGTTGGAATGGATGCAATGAACGCTTTACATTCTACAACTTTTGAAATTGATGAGAAACATGGAACTGATTATCATAAAAGATTCTTAGAATTTGTTAAAATGGTACAACAAGAAAATCTTGTGATTGGAGGTGCTATGACAGATCCTAAAGGAGATCGAAGTAAAGGACCTTCAGAACAAGATGATCCTGACTTGTTTACAAGAATTGTTGATACTGACGAAAAAGGAGTTTACGTTTCTGGTGCTAAAGCTCATCAAACAGGTTGTATCAACTCTCACTGGATAATTTTAATGCCAACTATTAGATTGACAGAAGCAGACAAGGACTGGGCTGTTGTAGGTGCAATTCCTGCAGATGCAAAAGGAGTCACTTACATTTACGGTAGACAATCTTGTGATACTCGAAGTATGGAAGAAGGTGATATTGATGATGGTAATGCAAAATTTGGTGGACAAGAAGCACTAATCATCTTAGATAGAGTATTCATTCCATGGGATAAAATCTTCATGCATGGTGAATTTGAATTTGCATCAATGCTTGTAGAACGTTTTACTTGCTATCATAGACGAAGTTATGTTTGTAAAACTGGACTTGGTGATGTTCTAATTGGTGCTGCAGCAACAATTGCAGATTATAATGGAGTTCCTAAAGTTTCACACATTAAAGATAAAATCATTGAGATGACTCATCTTAATGAAACAATTTTTGCAGCAGGCATTGCATCTTCTCATCAAGGACATAAGATGAAATCTGGTGTGTATCTTAATGATGACATGCTTGCACAAGTTTGTAAACACAACGTTACTAGATTCCCATATGAAATTAGTAGACTTGCACAAGATATTGCAGGTGGATTAGTAGTTACTCTTCCATCTGAAAAAGACTTTAGACATCCTGAAGCAGGCCCATTACTCAAAAAATACCTTGCAGGTAGAAAAGGCGCTGATGTAGAAAATAGAATGAGAATTCTAAGATTAATTGAGAATATGACTTTAGGTAGAAATGCAGTTGGATACCTTACAGAGTCAATGCATGGTGCAGGTTCTCCACAAGCTCAAAGAATCCAAATTCAAAGACAAATGCAAGTTGGCTACAAAAAAAATCTTGCAAAGAATCTAGCTGGAATTACCAATGATGTAGAAGAACCTGTAGAATCTAATGAATACTTTAAACGAGTTTTCAAAACAAAAGATTCTGTCCTATAAAATCAACTGTACTATTTTGCTGTCACAATTTATCATGTTTATTAACCCCGAATTCTTAAAGTATGAATAATGACATACACGAAAAAGATTTTTCGTAAAATAACAATCATTCCAATTCTACTTACTATAGGATTCATGTTTACAACACCAATGCTTTTGGA
>JACENB010000164.1 GCA_013867245.1 Nitrosopumilaceae archaeon | reverse complement strand
AGACACATTCGTATTGCAACAACTGGAAGATGTTCTTTTTCACACTCTTCACAGCTTTTTGTATTTGGGGTTATTCCTTTTTTCTCTTCTAAAAAATGACTACACTCTTTTGACATCTTAAAATTTCTTCAAAGTGTTCTTGTATCTTTTTATTGATTCAATAATTATGCTCTTTGCTTCTTTTGCTGATTGCCATCCTAATATCTCGACTTTTTTTCCTTCTAGGTCTTTGTACACTTGGAAAAAGTGAGCAATTTCAGAACGATAGTGATCTTCAATATCTGAAATATCTGCTGTGTGTAAGTATCTAGGATCATTTGTAGAGACACAAATAATTTTGTCATCCAAATCTCCTGCATCTTTCATTTGAAGTAATCCGATTGGTCTGGCCTCGATTAGAATTCCTGGATATGTTGGATTTGTAACAAGTACTAGTGCATCTAATGGATCCCCGTCTTCAGAAAGTGTTTGAGGAACTAGACCGTAATCTCCTGGATAGTGGAATGGTGAAAACAAGACTCTGTCAAGTTTGATCATATTGTGTTTTTTATCATATTCGTATTTGTTCATAGAACCTTTAGGAATCTCTACTACCACATTGATAATTTCAGGAATATCTGCTCCTGATTCTATATCGTGCCAAAAATTTTTACTCATTTTCTAGCAAGCATTTTCTTGAATGGTATATGAATTCTGTGAAAAATAAAGAAGGTTTAGACTAGTTGATTGGTGTTTGGAATGACTCTGTGAATTATTACTGTGTATTCCCCTTCAAAGGCTTTTTCCACATTTCCATTTTCATCAATACTAGTTACTCTAAACTTGTATTCGTAAGAACCATCTCCTTTGACATCCACTTGGGCAACATGTACCAAATCATCTGCTTCATCAAAGAATTGAATGATTACTGGATGTCTCTCAACGAATTCTGAAGGACTACCTGTGACAAATCCCCATGGCAGTTTGTTGTCTTCTGGAACAATCATTGTAGTGATTGTTTTTTGTAGACTGATCTCTTCATTGATTGGAGTGATTGTTGTAGTTTCTGAAGTCTCTGCAATTATCTCTGATGGAAACATCAGTACTGCAAATGATGCGATAACTGCAAGAAAGATACCTGATTTTGTTCTCATTTGACTAGATTCTTTCAAAGTTATTTAAAAAATTTATTACAAATTCATACTATGGTAATTCATCTTCTAAATCAGAACATGCTGCATGAACCCATTGTTCTTTAGAATTTTTTAGAATCTCTTTTCCTACTTTGATTGCTTCCCCACACTCTACACATTTTCCAGGGAATCTTGCTTTCATGATTTTTATGAAATCTTATCTAATTTTAATCAGTCTTATTCTATATTTTCTACCAAATACCTCAAATGAGAATTACTTTCTTGATATAGTAAATACTGGATAAGGATGTTTCATATCAATTGAAAAATTAGCCTCATTTTGGAATTTATACTCTTTAAAGGCTTTAGTTTTTTCATAAAGATCACTTCCAATTACTATCTCATTATCAGAACATAATCCATTGATTTTTGAGCAGGTGTTAATTGTGTGTCCGACCAGGTCTATAATCCCTTCAAAGTTC
>JACENB010000168.1 GCA_013867245.1 Nitrosopumilaceae archaeon | reverse complement strand
ATCAATAGAATCAATTTTAAAATTAAATTTAGACATTGAAATTATTCTAGTAACGGGTCCATCTATAACAAAAAAATTTGATAATGTAAAAAATTTAGGATTTGTAGATAACTTGCATGAATTAATTTATGCATCAGATGTAGTAATTTCACTAGCAGGAAAATCAACAATTGATGAAGCTAATGCATACGGTACACCTGGAATATTTATTCCCATTAAAGATCATTTTGAACAAGAAAATAATTCTAAAAATGAAGGATTTAGTTTTAATGATATCAACAAATTAGATGAATTAATTTTAGAAAAACTAGAGAAGAAAAGAAATAAAGTAAATGCTAATGGTGCAGAATTAGCCGCAGAAATTATTAGAAAATTTACAAAATAGAATCAAATAGTTAATAGATGGCAATTTAGTTTTAAGACAATACTATGAATAATTTGATCATTGCAAAATTTGGAGGCAGTGCAATAGGTTCTGATGGCGAATCAATTCCACAAATTATTGAAAGAATAAAGGATTTGAAAATAGATTCTAAAGTAATTACTGTATTTTCGGCTCCATTAACCATACATGATGGGAAAAGACGTTCTTTAACAGATGTAATATTAGAACAAGGTAAAAATGCCGAAAATGGAATCAAGCCATCATTAGATATTGTTAAAACATGTTATCAAAAAATTATTCAATTAGTAAATGAAGAAAATAAAGAAAATTGTCAAAATACAATTAACGTACATCTAGAGAAATCTCAAAAAGCTCTTGAAGATGCACTTCAAAATAAAGAATTTGCAGATGAAACAAGATCAAGAGCATTAGCATTTTCAGGAGAAATTTTAATGTCTCATGTTATGAATCATGTTTTACGAAGTAATAACATCAAGACAGATGCAGTGGAATTTGATGACTGGCCAATAATTACAGATAACAACATAGAATCAACAAATTTTCTTAAATCTGAATCAACCGAAAAAATTGGTAAAATTGAAAAATTAGTAGAAAGTAATCAAGTTGTTACAATTGGAGGATTCATCGGAAAAACAGTAGATAATGTAACAACCACATATGAGCGCGGAGGTTCAGATAGGACTGCAGCAGACCTAGGTATATTATTTCATAAAAAATATGAAACCAGTATAGATTTCGAAAAAGATAGTTCAGTAGTATCAGCTGATCCAAAAATTGTAAAAGATGGATTAAGAGAAGTTTTTCAATTATCATATAATGAAGCTAGACTTGCAGGTATGTTTGGGATGAAAATTTTAGATCCAATTGCAATTAAAGAAATTGTTGAACATGGGGTAGACATGCCAATTAAAATTACCAATATTAAAAATCCTGAAAAAATTACCATGATTAAAAGACAATTAGATGAACAAAAGGGTCATCCGATAAAAATAGTTACAGGAAAAGAAAATTGTGCCATATTTAGAATAGAGACAAATTCAATACAGAAATTATTAACATCCTTAGACAAAGATAAACGATATAGTGAATTCATAATTTTATCACCGTTTACAAAAGATGGTGTAGAATTATCAAGAATATTATTTTTAGATGGAGATTATGTTAAAAGAAATGAAAAATACTTTTTAGGATTTGATTCGCTTGCTACAATTACTTACAACCGAGGAGTCATCACATTGATTGGAGACGAAATGTGGAGAGTACAACAAGTTGCATCAAGAACTAGTGCAAAAATTGGTGAATCAGGATTAAATATTTTGAATATGGATGCACAAGAGGAAACATCAAGAATTCTGATTGTTGTAGAAGATGCTGAAGAAAATATTAGAAAAGCTATTGTTGCAGTACATGAAGAAATCTCAAAAATTAATTTTATTTAATTAAAGCATGGCGTTACAGGTTTTCACCAGTAAACGCCATTAAGGGTTTATTCTTGGACTCTTTATCTAGACTTAGTCCGGCGTTACCCACAACACGCTACTATACTTACAACAATTTACTATTTAATTCTAATCTATATAGTTCAGAGTCGTTCAGCTATATACCAACAAGCAATTCCAATTCCAATGATTGCATACCATTTGAAATTACTCTTATTTGTAAAAATATTCGGCGAGGCTAATTCTCCATCTGGATGATTTGTCAAACGGATTTTACGCATTTGGAATGCTTGACCAATCAAGCCTACAGTAAGAAAAATAATTGCAATAAATCCCAAAGTCCATTCCATATCATTCTAAATCATTAATCAGATATGTAGTTTCCAGGTTAACAAATAAGCAAAAAAATAACTCTTTAAATTACGATGATTTTTTTCTTTTCCTATGATAGAAACTGGTAAAATATGGATGAATGGAAAATTAGTTCCTTTCAAAGATGCCAAAGTTCACGTATTGACACATGCATTACATTATTCAACATCAATTTTTGAAGGGATCAGATGTTATGATACTCCTAATGGTTCAGCAATTTTCAGATTACCAGAACATGTTGAAAGGTTATTCAAATCTGCAAAACTATATTCAATGAAAATGCAATTTACTCAAAAAGAAATTTCAGAAGGAATTGTAAAAACGATTAAAGCTAGTGGGCTAAAAGAAGCTTACATCAGACCATTAGCATACTATGGATATGGAACTATGGGATTAACACCCACAACCAACAAAGTGGATATGTCAATATCATGTTGGGAATGGAAAATGGGAGAATCAAAAGCTGGTAAATTTTCAGGAGCAAAATGTAAAGTTTCTAGTTGGATAAAAATTGATTCAAGATCACAACCAATGCAAGCCAAAGCAGCATCGAATTATGCAAATGCAGCTTTAGCAAGAATGGAAGCATTGGATAACGGATATGATGAAGCAATTATGTTAAATTCACAAGGAAAAGTTGCAGAAGGAAGTGCTGAAAATATATTCATCATAAAAGACGACATTATACAAACACCACCGCTATCTGCTGGTGGACTAGAAGGAATTACTAGAGATAGCATTATACAAATAATTGAAGAAAATGGTGGTTTTGTAATTGAACGAGATTTGGAAAGAGATGATCTGTATAACGCAGATGAAATTTTCATGACAGGTACTGCTGCAGAAGTAAAATCAGTTACACAAATCGATAAAGTCAAAATTGGAACAGGAAAAATGGGTAGTGTCACCAAAGCATTACAAAAATCATTCACAGATGTAGTAATGGGTAAAGATGAAAGATTTTTGCCATGGTTAACCTTCATCTAATTTCAAATGATTTTTTTACTCAAAAAAATATAAGAAATTATGGATTTATGTGCAACAGGCGATACACCAGAAATTTGTTGGTTTTGTAGAAAAGGACGTCACGAAGATTGTATGAAAAATATTCCAAAACAAGGAAAATCTGATGGACCGCATGATTGCACCTTTGATACACAACTAATTCCATGTAAATGCCAACATTAAGAATAAGAAATAATAACAAATACAGCTTTAATTGAAAAATTTTATGCAATATAATGAAGAATTTTGGAACAAATATGCAGATGAAAATGAATCAAGGTATAATGAAGAATTTTCAAAATACGTTAGAGATTTAGCTAGTTCTTTACCAGGCGTACAAAGTATTTTAGAAATAGGTTGTGGAACAGGAATTGATTTAAGATTATTCTCAGATTCATTTCAATTACACGGAATTGATCTAAATGATCATGCATTAGAAATTGGTAGAAAACAATTACCAAATGTAAATTTTCAAAAAGGGGACATCACTAAATTGCCATTTGATGATTCTTCAATAGACTTTGTATTTACGCATGGACTCATGAATTATCTAGATGATGATGTTTTAGAAAATGGAATCGCAGAAATGTTCAGAATTTCAAAAAAATGGATTATGCATTGTGAAAAATATGAAAAAGTAGAAAAACAAATTGATGAGAATCATAAATTTCGTAACATGGGGGAAAAATGGTTAGATTACAAAATAAAATTTGTTAGTGATGTAGATTTACATGAAGATTATGGACAGGACCAAACAAGATTTACTTTATTAAAAAAAGTTTAATTTTTTCCAAATTTAAAAAATATAATTTAAAGCGGGTCTAGAGGGATTCGGACCCTCGACAACCGGATTAAGAGTCCGGTGCGCTACCTGGCTGCGCCATAAACCCACACTGAATAAAAATGACTAGAGTTGTTATTAATCTTGAGATTTTAAAATAAATGAAAATTTAGTTTTGTGCTTTAGCTTCGATTTCACTGTACTTTTCTAAAATTGCTGTAAGTGCAGTTGATACTGGAACGTTGTTCATTTTCTTCTTTTCTGCAAGAAGTTTTTGATATGCATCTAGTGTAATGTACACTGGAATTGAACCATTTCCTTCAAGTAATCCTCTAACATTGTAAAGTGCTGTTTCCATTCCTTTATCAGCTGATTTTGCAAATTTTGCTTTATCCAAAATTGCTCCTAATGGACCAAATGGCATCTCATAATCAACTGACATTGTGATTCTTGTGAGATTATCACCTAATGATTCAAATTCATTTGTGATTTCCCAATGCTTGAATGGACCTTCGATTTGTTTTGCAACAATTTTTTCATTTCTGATAAATTCTGTTGTTTCACAATCCCACTCTAAACGTTTACCGCTAAAGTCACCGATAATTCTAAAGGTTGTACCAACACCCATTCCTTCTTTGATATCCATTGGGACTACTGTCATTCCAACGGTATCATTTTTGATTTGATCAGAAACATGTTCTGGTCTTGCAAAGTATGTGAAGACATTGTCTACAGGTGTTTTGATATCGATTGATTTTCTAACGAGGGTCAACATTTGGCTTTCTTGGCAATACTGATTTAAAGGTTTTGAAGATTTTCCTGAAGAAAATTGATTTACAATATATTCATCTCTGATCGTGTATATTGTATGACTAAACTGCGATCAACTTTACTAATCTTCATAATAATTATTTCAGCAACATCAGCCGTCAATTCTGCATATGCTCATTCACTGTTTAATTCTGCAGAAGAATTCTATGGAGGTTATAGAGTTCAAGTAGCCACAACGCCTGAATTTCCACAATTAAACGAACCATCTCAATTTTTGGTAAGAGTTACTGATGCAGACTTTGAAGAAGTTGATAGTTTTACAATGGGGATTAGAGTTTTTTACAATGATCAACAAGTAAATGCAATTCCTCCAACAACCATAGAAGATGCACATTGGGATATTGATTACGTTTGGAAAAAACCAGGAAATCATATTGTCTATATTGATTTGTATGATATGGATGGTACAGAAGGAACTTTAACGTATTCATTTAACATGGGAACTCAAAGCCCATTTGGAATAATTTTCATAGTTGCAATTACGATAGGCGCATTAACGTTTGCAGTGATTATGGGATACATTTACCTACCTAAAATTTTTAAAAAAATCAGATCTTAGCTTTCATAGGCATTTTTGCAATTCGGAATGCAAATAATGTTGTTAACAATACCATTGCGAATAAGAATATTCCAATTCCCAAATGAACAGAAACTAAAACAGCATGTAATTTTAAGTCAATTACTAAAGCACCTAAAGTAATTTGTGTAATTACTAATGCTGTTGCTAAGGAACTAGTAATCTTAATTTTCACATCTGCATTTTTGTTAATCAAACTTGCAACCATTGTAGAGATTACCAAAATACCTACACTTGCTGCAATCAATCTATGAGTCCATTCAACAAAGTATTCTTCAGATGGCATGAAACCATTTGGACATTGTGGCCATTCGGGACAAGTTAATCCCAATCCAGATGCTGAAATATACCCACCAATGAACATCAATGAATACAATACTACTAAAGTTGATAATGCCAGATATTGAATTGCCAAAATTACTCTACGATAAATTCGCCAATCATTCCTTGTAATCCATGTCCAGGAACAGTACAGATGTAATGGTACGTTCCAGGTGCACCGGCAATAAATGTAGTACTGCCAGACTCACCAGGTTTTAGTGGATTTGTTGCTGCTGCAATAGCTGAATCAAAAATTACACTGTTAAAATCATCTGGATTTGACACTACACCAAATGCATGGAATGACATTCCTGCGTTAACTGAAGTAATTGTAACTTCATCACCAGAATTTACAACAATTGTTGGATTACTACCCTCTTCTCCTGGTAATGCATTAAATGCTAGAGTTCTAAAATCATCAGATTCTACAAAGTCTAATGTAAACTCATGAGATACTCCTGTTGGATCTGCTGCAACTGCTGGTCCACTAGAGCCTGATACAATAATTTCACCAACCATTCCTTGAGCTCTGTGTCCTGGAACTGTACAGATGTAGTAGTAAGTTCCTTCTTCACCTGCTATAAATTCAGCAGTACCAGATTCACCAGGTTTCATTGGATTTGTTGGTGCTGCAATTTCACTTCCAGGGATAATTCCTGCAAAGCCTTCAGTGTCTTTTGTTACACCAAATGCATGGAAGGACATTCCATCATTTACAACATTAAAGACAACTTTGTCACCAACACTCATCTCAATTGTTGGGTTAACTCCGGGTTCATCTATCATTGCATTAAATGTCAAAGACCTAAAGTCAGCTGATTCAAGAAATTGAAGATCTTGTGTAATTGTAATTCCGGTTGCTTCTGCAGGTCCTGAATGATCAACATCTCCTGCCATTACTGAAATTACATGAGGTGGTTCTGAAATCCAATAATCCCACATTGAGAAAAAGATAACACCGCCGACAATACAAATTGCTAACATGATAGCTAACATCTTTCCAACTCTTGAATTAGTTGTTCTGTAGTATTCGGTAGGGTGTTCTTGACTCATTTCATATATCTCCTAATGTGATGGGTTCTTTGCCTCAAATGGATAGTAGTATTTGCCTCCAAGACCAAATGGATCGTCTGTGTCTGCAAATTTTCCTTTTCCAGCGCTGTGAATCATATTTGCTAAGAATACTGCCATACTGATACCAATAATCATTGCACCAATAGATGCTATTTGATTCATTGCAATCCATTCTGGAATTGGCGGATAATCGTAAATTCTTCTTGGCATTCCATACAATCCAAGTACGTGTTGTGTAAAGAATACTAGAACAGTTCCTATGAAAGATAGTATAAAGTGGATTTTACCTAAGGTTTCATTATACATTCTACCAGTAACATATGGGAACATGTAGTAGAGATAACCAATTGAACCAAATGCAATTGTACCCATTACAAAGAGATGGAAGTGTCCAACTACCCAGTATGTATCGTGTGTTGTAAAGTCTAATGGCATTGCACTGTTAACTACACCACCTGCACCTGCAGAGAAGAATAATGCAATTCCTCCAACTGCCCACATCATTGGGGTAGCAAATCTAATTCTTGCATTCCACATTGTTGCAACAAAGTTGAACACGTGCATTGCAGATGCTGGAACAGCAGCTAATGTTCCAACCATAAAGACTGTTTTTTCAGTGAAAGACATTCCGGTTGCATACATATGGTGAGCCCATGATGAGAAACCGACAATAGATAACATAACAAATGCAAATACACCAGAACTGTAACTGTAAATTGGTTTTCTTGAAAATCTTGGAATAATTTCATACATCATTCCGATTGCAGGAATTACTAAAACATACACTTCAGGATGGAATGTAAACCAAAACAAGTGTGCATATGAAATTGGGTCACCACCCATTGCCGGATTGAAAAATCCACTAACTCCAAGTCTATCAGTTAATAGCATTAACAATGCTGCAGCAAATGTTGGAATTGCAACCATTATGATTAATGAAGATGATAGGAATGACCAAGCCATTAATGGAATTTGTCCAATTGACATGTCAGGATGTTTACATTTGAGAATTGTTACAACAAAGTTTAGGGCACCTAAAACTGAAGATATACCCAAGATCTTTAAACCAAATATCCACATGTCGGCTGCTGGACCTGGAGCACTAATTATAGAATATGGTGGTGTTGCATACCAAGTAAAGTCTGCAAAGCCTAACCAAATAAGGACACCTGCTGGAGGAATCATCCAAAATGCTATTGCATTAAGTTTTGGATAAGCCATGTCCTTGTATCTAACCATAATTGGAACATAGTAGTTACCAACTGCAGATGCAAATGGAATAATGAATAAGAAAATCAAAGTTGTTCCGTGAACAGTAAAGATTCTGTTAAACGTCATAGCGTCTGCAATAATTTGAGATCCTGGTAAGAAGAGTTCAGCTCTAATTCCAAGTGCTAATGAACCACCTAAGAACAAGAATGTTAATGAACTGATAAGATAAAGTAATCCGACATCAGTGTGATGTGTTGAAAACATAATTTGCCAAATAGGGCGTGGTTTTTGTAATTCTAAAGTCATTAGTTAATCTCCTCGAAAATAATTTCGGATAAAAGCGTTGTTAAGGTTGTCAATGTGATGGCTCCTCAACATATAATGTTCCTCTCATGTTATAGTGAATTAATCCACAATATTCTCTACATTGAATATCATGTTCACCAACTGCATCTGGTGCAAACCATACAGTGTTTACTCTGCCAGGAATTGCATCCATTAAAACTACATAATCGTGAATGTTAAAAGAATGGTTAACGTCTGTGGACATTACTTCAAATTTGTAGGCCTTTCCTACTTCAACATGTAATTCACCAATTTCTTTTGTTCCATCTTCATGTTCAAAAGTCCAGAACCACTGTTGCCCAGTTACAATAATTGTTTCTGCATCTGCAGGAACGTGTTCAACAAGTCTTTCAGCTTCCCATGCTTCAGCACCGACCCAAGTCATTAATGCAATAACTACTGCAACATAAATCCATTCAGGCCAATTAGAGTGTCCACCCATCTCTACCAGTCAGTCCCCTCATAACGAGTTGGTTTTGCTTTTGGATGAGATTCTCTAAATCTCCAAACTTGCCAGATAATTGTACCAGAAACAACTGAACCAGTGATAAATGCCACAGTCATCATTTTATAAAATAAATTCCAAATTAGGACTCTACGATCAAGGTATTCACCAGGCTCTTCACCTGCTGCAAATGCAAAATCTACAGCTGGTAGACCTACCAAAACTGCCATTATCATTAGGAATCCAAAGATGAATTTCATTAGCGATTATTTGACTTCGACTTCAATTTCTTTATAAGGGTTTTCAAGATTAGCATCTACCAATTCTGATCGAATCTAGATGGATGCATCACATTAATGCCAGATAGAGAGAATTTCCGATCTTTTTCTCTAAATAAATTCAGAGATGCATTTGCAATTATCAATTCAAATAGATTGGTTGGAGATAGATCGACTATAGTAGACAACATTGCTTTGATTGGATCCATATGAGTTACTAAAACGACATTTTCATCAGGATGTTTTTCAATTACTTCTTCTACTATTGATGCAACTCGTTTTTTCACATCAGCAAAAGTCTCTACTCCATTATGAGCAATTTCTAATTCACCATTGTAGAATTTCATAAAGACATTACCATGACTTGTAAAAATTTCATCATATGGAACTCCAGTAAATTTTCCCATATCAAGTTCAATTAAACGATCATCAATTGTTACATCAATTGAATTGTGTTTTCCAACAATTTCAGCAGTATGTTTTGCTCTTTGAATTGGACTTGAATAAATTGCAGAAATATTCATGTGTTCTAGCAGTTCAGCAGTTTGTTGAGCTTGGGTCATACCTATATCGGTTAATGGAACTCCAGGAGTTCTACCAGACAATATTCTTTCAGTATTATTTTTTGCCTGACCATGTCTAAGAAAAATTATTTGGCCCACTATGTTCAAAAGATCAAATAGAGATAATAATAACATTATCAGGCAATAAAATATGAAAGTTGGAATAATTGGAGGAACAGGCGGAATGGGTAAAGGTTTTGCCTTAAGATGGTCACAAAATCATGATGTCATAATTGGTTCAAGAGATGCTACAAGAGCATCAGAATCAGCAGTAGAAATAACAAATATGGCAAAAGAAGCATTTGGGGAAATAAAAGGAACGATATCTGGAAATGATAATGTTTCTGTAGCAAAAGAAAGTGATGTATTAATTTTATCAATTCCTTACGAAAATATTGATTCAGTATGTTCTGGAATTTTATCAGAAATTAAAGATACTTGTGTAGTAGTATCACCTATTGTTCCAATGACAAAAACAGATGTTGGTTTTGAATGTGTTTCAATTAAAGACAACAAACCATTTTCATACAAACTAGTAGCAGATCATATGAAGGACAAATCAAAACTTGTATCAGCATTTCACGTAATTTCTGAGAAGAAATTGATTAATCCTACATTAGAATTAGATTATGATATCTTTGTTTGTGGAGATGATAAAGAATCAGTTCAAGTGGTTAATACTCTAATTGACGAAATCAAAGGATTAAGATCAATTTACTTAGGACCAATTGAACTATCGTATCTTGCAGAAATGTCCACTCCATTGCTACTAAATGCAATGATTAGAAATAAAATTAAAAATCCAGGCATCAAAATCATCTAAGTCTGCATTTCATTAATCATGAGTCACGAATATCACAGGAGGGGTAAAAATTGGTTTACTGCAATTGGTTTGATGTTTTGCGTAATGGCAACAATAGTTTTAATTCAACAATTATTAATTTGGGGACCAGAATTTGTGGAAGACTTTTTACTAAATGGGGAAGTGACTAATGAAAAAGTGTCAATGGGAATGCTAGCATTTGGGATTTTTATGGTAGCATTAGGGTTTAGAAAACATGAACAAAAGAGATGAATTTCTAAAAACACAAAAAATTTTACGATTATGTACTATTGACAAAAAAAAATTTCCACATATTACGCCTGTATGGTATAGATATAGTGGGAAAAAAATCTACATTGGAACCAATTCTAAAAGTCAAAAAATTAAAAATATTGAAAAAAATAACAAAGTGTCATTTTGTGTAGATGTAGGAGTTAATGCTCCAGACATTTATGGAATAATGTCTAAAGGTATTGCCAACGTAATTGTAGAAATGCCAAAAACAAAGACTATTGCAAAAAAAATTCTCTTAAAATATTTCAAAACATTAGAAAATAAATCAGCAAAACAATTACTAGATGATACAGACTGCATCATAGAAATTATTCCAGAAAAATTTTCAATCTGGAGTTACTGAGAAACAAATTCTTCAATCTTATTCATTGCAGAGTCTAAAATTTCAAGGCTTGGAAGATAAACAAGTCTAAAGTGTCCAGTGCCATATTGTTCCCCAAATCCAGATCCATGAACAGTTAGAACACCTTTTGATTCTAATAATTTTGTAACAAATTCTTTATCATTACCAAACCTATTATCCTCGATTTTAGGAAATGCATAAAATGCACCCTTAGGATTTGGACAAGAAAGTCCTGGCATTTCATTTAGTCGTTTAACAACTAGATCTCGATGTTTTTTCATTTCGGAAACAAAATTATTGATATAATTTTGTGATCCGCGTAAAGATTCTAAAGCTGCATGTTGAACTGGAAGACTTGTTGCAATTCTCACCCTAGCAAGTTTTGGAAGATGTTCACGTATTGATTCAAGTTGAGGTGACTGATTAAATGCAATATATCCAATTCTCCATCCTGACATTAGATGAACTTTAGAAAAACCATTTAGAATAATGATAGGAGAATCACCAGCAACCTTTCCAATTCCTACAAATTTATCATCAAAAATTATTTGATCGTAAATTTCGTCACAAATAATGTAAAGATTATGTTCATTAGCGATATCGACTAATTGTTTTAACGCATTTTCATTAAATACAACTCCAGTAGGATTATTTGGACTGATTAAACAAATTGCAACAGTTTTAGATGTAATTTTAGACTTAATATCTTCAATATCCGGTGTTGAATTATTTAGATCCACAGAAAATTCTACAGGAATTCCACCATGCAATCTAACATATGAAGCATATGGAGGATAATATGGTCCAGGTAAAAGTACTTCATCACCTTCTTCAACAATTGAAGAAATCACCATATCAAGTCCTTCAGAAACACCATTTGTAATTAGAATGTCGTCAGCTGTGATAGAAAGTCCTTTTAGATTTTCTTTTTTTGCAATCTCTTCACGTAATTCTAAAAGACCCTCTGATGAAGAATAATAATTTTCGCCTTTATTGATAGAATCAATTAAAGCTTGTTTCACATTATCAGGGGGTTGAAATCCAAATTGTACAGGATCACCAATATTTAGATAATCAACAGTCATGCCAGATTGTTCAACTTTTCTTGCGGCCAATACAATATCTCGAATTGCATATTCAACACCCATAACTTTCTTTGAAACTTTCATTGTATCTAGACAGATATTTACACCTGTTAAAATCTTAATTGTTTGGACTCGTGGCTCAGCCTGGATAGAGCAAGCGGCTTCGAACCGCTAGGTCGAGGGTTCAAATCCCTTCGAGCCCTTTAGATTATTTTATTAAGCAAATACTTTTCCAGAAATTAATTGAAGGTATCAGCATTCAAAATTGGATTTGTATTAGTTGTAATTGGAATGATTTGGGTTTCAGCTATTTTTAATGAAACTGAAAAAAATCATGATTCAGTAATACTAAAAAAATCTAGTTCGATGGAATCAAAATTAGAATTTACAGGGAAAGATATAGGATATTACAAAGTTTACATGCCTGAATTTACTAAAGAAAATGTATTTGTTCAGATTTTAGATAAAAATTTGAATGTAATACAAGAACAAAAAATCAGTACAAAATTTTCAGTAGGTTATTTTGACTTTGATAAAGATGGGATATATACAATGAAAGTATCAAATATTTCAGAAAATTCGATAATTTTACAAACAGAATTTGGAAATACTCATTCAGAAAAAATGGTTGCCCCAGGAATAATGATAGTTTTAGGTTCTGTAATTATTATGTTAAGCTCCTATCTAAAAATAAAAAATTACAATATAGAACATCCAGATGAAAATATTTCATAGATCTGAATGCATTGGATAGTATGACCAAAAGTTAAAACAATATTGAAAATTAACCAAGTTGCAAAAAATAAAAATGCAATTATCGAGAAAGGTAAAAAGAATTTTAATTTTGTATGTTCTCTATTTTTAATAATTAAAACAGCACCAAAAGATGCAAGAACTAAACCAAGTTCAAGAGGTTGATGAGACCAAGAAATAAGTCCATCAATTCCAAAAAGATCATGAGATAATGAATCACCAAATCCAGAAATTATTTGGATTATTGAACCAATTATTACAAAATTAATTCCAGTCTTTAGAGAACCATGAACAGATTTTCTCAATAGTAGAACTAATCCCATAGTAGCTGCAATAGCAGTCATAAAAACTCCAGAATACACCACAATATGAGAAGGACTCCAAAAGAATTCGGGTTCCTTAAGCATATGTGAAATGGCATCCCAAAATCCAGCTGAAACAATTATCACAGGACCAATCACTGCAAGAATTGAAACAAGAGAAACAAGAGTAGTAGATTTTAGAGTTAATGAATTTGAAAATTTTTGGATTAATTTCATTTTATTCTTCTGATAAAAATAGACTATTTGAAATATTGGAATGATAATTTTTAATAGAATTATACATTATGCGTAATTTCAAGAATTAACTATATTAGATGAACAAGTCTGAATCAATCATGAGTCCAGGAATAGGATTAATGAAAAGAAGATTAGAAAAAGAAAAGGATGCCATAGCATTGGCAATTTCAGGAATTGCAAAAAAGTATGAAAAGAATCCTGAAGAACTCAAAACATTAGAAACAAAATACCACAGTGATGCAGGAGATTGGTATGTAGCAATAGGATGGGATGAAAAAAAGGCAATAGTAAAAATGGATTCAGTTCTAGGGACTATTACTGAAATTAAAGAAATTTAATTAATTAAAAATAAGATTATAATTGGATTATTTCTAGGGACTTTAATGGATATTACCATAGAGCCATGGAAAAAATTAATTATTCATGAAATAATTGAGTATCAATTTGATGATTGGGTTAAACAAATTGCATTTAGTACAAGATCATCAGGTGGAGGTATTCCAACTATGCAATGGACAAATGGAATAGTTTTTGCATCATCTAGCCTACCAACTACTAATGCAACTGTTGAAGAACAATTGAAAGGAGTATTACATTGGTCATCAGTGTCATTTGCAATTAAAGAAAAATTTGAGAAGCAAATAGTGAAAGAAAATGCAACAATCAATTTAGTGGATGTCAGTGTAAATGAAATTTTTAATAAATTATCTGTAGAACTAAAGGCACAATCAAAATATACAAATTCAGAATCTGGCAAAAATCAATGAATATTGAAGAAGAAATTAAAAAATGTGAAATTTTTTTAAAGCAAATTAAACAATATGATCCAGATCCATTTTATGTAAATTATTTTTTTAGTAAATACATTAATTCAATTGAGAACATAATTAATGGGATTTTTGAGGAGGCAAATACAGATTTTGGACTATTTATTTCAGATAAAATTACTCAAAAAAAATTTAATGATAAAGCAAAAATAAAACAAGATTTTAATGCATTAAAATTTTCTGAATGGTTTTCAAACAAATATGAAATAGAGCATAAAAAACCATATCCTAATTTTATGAATAAAATTCGTCAATTCAAAAATATGAATGAAAAATTACCAGAAACTAAGATAATGATTAGAGCTATTGAAAGATACAAAGATGATTGGTATCAAGAAATTAAAGTGGATTTAAAAAATAAAAAAATTATTTCAAAAGAACAGTTAGAAATTGAAATGAAAAGACAAACTCCAATATTTTTAGAAATTATTAATAAAAAAAGACATGATAACGAAGAACCAAAAGTAACAAAAAAGAAAATTACGTCTTCTGCATTTTTGACTTTAGAAAATGAACAGAAAATTGAAATTATGTATTTATGTCAAACATACACGCCTGTAATTAGACGATTACTTGATGAATCAAGAGATAAAATTAAAGAAATTAAAATTTCAATAATTAAATAAATCTATTTTTGTCGATTTTGCAATCGTCTTTCCATTCTAGATTTGCCTTCTTCGAATTTTGTACGATCCTCATCAGTTTTTAGAGCTAATGTTGGAACAGGAATTGGTTTACCATTTTTACCAAGTGCAACAAATGTTACAAAAGCAGTTGCAGTAATAGTTCTAATTCCAGTTACAATATCTTCAGCTTCTGCTTTAACTTCAATTTCCATTGAAGAATTATGAACATAATTAATTCGGGCATTTAAAAAAAGTACATTTCCAACAAAAACTGGTTTCAAAAAATTCACACTATCTAAAGATACAGTTACTGCATTAGATTGAGAATGGCGCTGTGCAACTATTCCTGCAACCATATCAATATTTTTTAAAATTTCACCACCAAACACATTTCCAGCTGGATTTGCATCAGAAGGGAACATTCTAACAATTACTTCTGCATGAGATTCAGATGGAGTTTTTTCAGATTTTATAGAATTTTCTGAGGACATTTCTTATACCAACATACCTGCACATTCATCCAATTTAATTTGATCAGTCAATTATAGATTATTTGAAATATTTTTTCAGGTTAATTTTATCAATTTTAGGTATTTTGGCCATCTCAAATCCTTCTGGACGTTTAGAAGTAGAACGGGTTGCATCAATACCCATTTTGGCAGTTTGTAATTTCTTTTGATCACTAGAAGGATCAAGACTAGAACCACGCACATTCTTAATAATTACTAAATCCTTATCAGCCTGAAATCTTGTTGCCATTGCATATTCAACAGATTCGGCACTGTTAGGATCAATATCCTCATCAACTACAGTTACTTGTTTTAATGAGCGATGAGATTCAAATGTTTTTTTAATAATTTTTTTAGCATCAGATTCTGTTTTCTTTTTAATTTGTACAACAGCGTGTAACCAATTTGAACCACCATTTGTCATAGATACCTGTTTTACCTGTGAAAAAGCCTTTTTCAATTCCCCATTTAGTTTAGATTCAATGGGCATTCCCATCAACAATCTGTGTTCACCATAACCTGATAAAACATCATGAAATATAGGATTATTTCTAAAATACAAATTCTCAATTTCAAAAATTGGTTGTGATCTTTTATGATCATAAGTTTGAAGCATTTCAACCATCCATTCGGGATGAACTTTATCACGCAAAATTTTTCCTTCCATTACAATTTCTGAACCAGAGGGTACATTCAATCCAGAAAATGGAAGTTTTGCTAAAGTTAATTTTCCACCCAATAAAGAATTTGCAATATCAATTTCATCCTTACCCCAATCAAATTGATAAGCACCAGCAATCGAAATTGCAGGATGGACACCAACAGTAATTGCAATTTTAAGATCCTCACCATGTTCTTTTGCATCAATGAAACATCGATGTAAGTGACGACCTTCAACCATTCTAATTGATAGATGTGTTTTGTCAATAGGCATCATCCTATGAAATGATGAGTTTTGTTTTCCTGTTTCAGGGTTTTTGGCATAAGCTACTGAAGAAGTAATGAAAGGTCCTGATTCCTTTTCAAAATGAGTCACAACAGGCATTAAATTGATATTTTTTGATTTATTTTCCATGAATTTTCCAGTAGGCACGATTTTTGGTGCTTTTGAGTTTTTTATTGCTGAAATTACTTTTTGATGTATGTTATTTTCCGTGCCACCAACTGCCAAAGCAAATCTTTTTCGAGTTCCAACTAAATTAGATACTAGTCGAAAATCACTTTCTTTGATATTTTCGAATAATACTGCATGTGATTGATCTACTTTTGCTGTAACACCAGCAATTTCATATTTAGTTGAAACTTTGGTTTTAATGGTTTTAAGTTCTTTAATTTTTTTAACTTTGGAAATGTAATCTCTTAAATCACTCATTTTCAATCATTTCCATTATCTCAGACATTAAGGCTTTTGCGGTTGATGGTTCTAATTCATTTTTGACAAATATTGAGACTAAAGCAATCCCTTTCATCCTTGTACTAATACGTTCAGAAACTAATCGTAAAAATAATGATTCATTTCTAGATGGAATTATAGTAGTGGTAGTAGGTGTAGGGCCAGTTGCTAAAGAAACTGTCATAGAACCAATCTTGTCATTATCTTCTGAAACTGAGACAAAATATCCATTTTCAAATTTTTGAATTCTTAAGGAAAAATTACGATTTTCTAATTTAATAATTTTATTCAGAAATCCATTTGAGGAAGTCAATAATTTACAAACGAATCTTATGCTTTTATTGCTATTGATTCATTCTCTGGGTTTTTTTTGCAGTTCTTCTCATGTTTATCAATAAACACATAAGGTTTTTCACAATATTGACATGGTGTTTTTTCTTTACCCTTTGTTGTTTTTGCTTTTGTTGTTTTTGCTTTTGTT
>JACENB010000085.1 GCA_013867245.1 Nitrosopumilaceae archaeon | reverse complement strand
GTGGTGACTTTACAGAACCAGTTACAACACACACAATGAGATTTATCAAAACTTTCTGGGCATTAGATGCAAAACTTGCTTACTCTAGACACTATCCATCAATTAACTGGATGAACAGTTACTCTGGTTATCTTGGCGATATTGCAAAATGGTGGGGTGAAAATATCAGTGAAGATTGGTTTGGAATTAGAAATGAAGCTTATGGAATTTTACAAAGAGAAGATACTCTAAAAGAAATTGTAAAACTCTTAGGTCCAGATGCATTACCTGATGAAGAAAAACTCATCTTAGAAATTGCAAGAATGGTAAAGATTGGTCTCCTTCAACAAAACTCATTTGACGATGTTGATACATACTGTAGTCCAGAGAAACAATTCAAATTATTGAAATTAGTTGTTGATTTCTACAAACAAGGTCAACAATCTCTTAAAGAAGGAGCATCACTTGCTTCAATTCGTGAATTACCTGTTGTTACATCATTGCTTAAAGCAAGAATGGATATCAAAGATGATGAGATGCCAAAACTTGATCAATTAGAAAACGACATGAAAGAACAATTCAAAAATATTTCAGGAGTGAAAGTTACAAATTGACCACTGAAGGCGGAGTTCAATACAGCAAAATTGCTGAAATTAAAGGACCTCTTGTAGTAGTTGATGATGTAGAAAATGCAGCATTTGACGAACTCGTAGAAGTTGAAACTAATGATGGCGAAAGAAGACTAGGTAAAGTTCTTGAAGTTGGAAACGGTAAAGCAATCGTCCAAGTCTTTGAAGGAACTACTGGATTATCTATTTCTGGAACCAATGCAAAATTTGTAGGTAAAGTAATGGAAATGCCAGTATCTAAAGAAGTACTTGGTAGAGTCTTTGATGGATTAGGAAGACCAAAAGATGGATTACCTGATCCAATTGCTGATAAATTTATTGATATTAACGGTGAACCAATGAATCCAGAACAACGTGAATATCCAAAAGATTTCATTCAAACTGGTGTATCTGTAATTGATGGATTAATTACTCTTGTAAGAGGACAAAAACTTCCAATCTTTTCAGGTTCTGGTATGTCACACAACTTACTAGCAGCACAAATTGCAAGACAAGCATCAGTAGTTGGTACTGATGATGATTTTGCTGTAGTCTTTGCAGCAATTGGTGTGCAATACAGTGAAGCAGAATACTTTAGAAAAAGTCTTGAAGAATCTGGTGCACTAAAAAGAAGTGTTCTATTTTTGAATACAGCAGACGATCCTGCAATTGAAAGAATTATCACTCCTCGTGTAGCATTAACTGTTGCAGAGTATTTGGCATTTGAATTAGGAATGCATGTTCTAGTTATTCTTACAGATATGACAAACTATGCTGAAGCACTAAGAGAAATTAGTGCAGCAAGAGAAGAAGTTCCTGGAAGAAAAGGATATCCTGGTTATCTTTACACTGACCTTTCAACACTTTACGAAAGAGCAGGAAAACTAAACGGTAAGAAAGGAAGTGTTACACAAGTTCCAATTTTATCAATGCCATCTGATGATATTACCCACCCAATTCCAGATCTTACTGGTTACATTACAGAAGGTCAAATTGTAGTTGGTAGAGATTTATTCAGACAAGGAGTATATCCACCAATCAATATTTTGATGAGTCTTAGTAGATTGATGAAAGACGGAATTGGTGAAGGAAGTACAAGAGATGATCACAGTGAAATTGCTAACCAAGTTTATGACGCTTATTCTAGAGCACAAGAAGTTAGAGCATTAGCAGGAATCGTTGGTAAAGCAGGATTAACTGAAATTGATTTGAAATACATGGATGTTGGTGATGTCTTTGAGAAAGAATTCCTTTCACAAGCAACTGATGAAAATAGAACAATTGAAGAAACACTTGCAATCTTGTGGAAGATTGTTTCAAAACTTCCAAGAAATGAAATTACCAAGATTAAAGATAAATTCGTAGATCAGTATTATCAGGGCGAGTAACAAAAATGTCATTTGGACAAAATGTTGCTGCGACAAAAATCGAACTTTTCAAATACAAAAAATCAAGTCAAGTTGCTGTAATGGTACAGGGAATTTTAGATGATAAACGTAAAGTTTTGTTAAAAAATATTGAAGAAATGATTGAAGAGGCTTCAAAAGCAAGAGGGGGAATTTGGGATCCATTACAAGATATTTACAAATCTGTAAATGAAGCATATTTAGCTCTAGGTACAAACACAGTTGATTCTGTTGCAGAATCTACTCCTCCTGTAATGGAAGTTGATGTTAACGTTAGAAGAGTTGTAGATGTTAAAATTCCTGCATTGTCAGTAACTGAAAAAGATACAAAATCAATGCCATATGGGTTTGCAGATACCAATTCTTCAATAGATCGAGGTGCAAAACAAATCAAAGAATTATTGCCAAAAATTTGTAAAGCTGCAGAATACGAAAATTCTATCTTTAGCCTTGCAAAAGCACTAGAAAAAACACAAAAACTGCTAAATGCACTAGAAAATGTAATTATTCCTCAATATCAGCATAAAATTAGATTCATTCTTGCTACTCTTGAAGAAAGAGAAAGAGAAGAATTCGCAAAGTTAAAAAAAGTGAAGGCTAAGATGGAGAGTAGAGATAATGGCTAAAGAAGAGATTAAAAAATTAATTGAAGATTCCAAGAAATCTTTAGATCAGGATAAAGATAATTTTTCAAAATCGATCAAAGATGATCTATCTAGTTTCAAAAAGAAAACACTATCCAAAATTTAATTCAAATTCTTATCATGATTTAAATAAGGAACTTATCGAGTCCAATTTACAATGAAAACTATTGTCTTGTTACTTTTGGCAGCAGCAGTAATTTCAGTTATCGGATCAACTGGTGTAGCATATGCACAAGAAGATGGTGCATCAAGTGATGGATCATTGAAAATTCTTGGTGCAGGTTTGGCATTTGGTCTTGCAGCATTTGGTGCAGGTATTGGTTTAGGTCAAGTCGGTGCAGCAGGTCTTGCAGTAATCAGTGAGAATCCAGCATTGCAATCAAAAGTATTCATCTTCGTAGGTATGGTCGAATCAATCGCAATCTACGGTATAGTTATGATGTTTATCATCTTGGGACAATAGTCCTTACTACAAACTTTTCAATTTTTAATTTTATTTTCTAATTGTATTTTATTTTACTTACATCTAATATTCTTGCACAATATCTACATTTGAGAACCATACCATCTTTGTCAATCACATCCATTATTGATTCGATATGCTCTGTACTGTTTGTAATGCAATCAGGATTAGTACAACGAAATATTTTATCAATTTCATTTGGAAGTGCAACTCGTCTTTTTTCAATTAATTTGTAATTTTTTATAATATTGATTGTTGCTTTAGAGGCTATTATTGCAATCTTATTTGTATCATCATCTTTTAGAAATTTATTTTCTACTTTGATAATGTCCTTTTTCTTTGATTTTCCACTTGGAACATTCATGGCTAAAGTGATCAAACTGCCATCCTGACCATCAATTCTTAGGGCATCGAGAACCTGTAGGCCCTTCCCTTCATCAATATGATCAATAACTGTGCCTTCTTTGATTCGTCGAACCATTAGTTCAGACTGTTCCATCAGAATACTTTGTATAGTCACTTGTATATATTATTGAAAGAATGAATGAATTCTACAACAAGGACATTATTTCAATCAAGGATTTTAGTAAGGATCAATTAGAAAAAATCTTTACATCAACAGATAAGATGATTCAACTAGATTCATCTCAAAGACGAGAAATTTGTAAAGGAAAAACTTTGGGCTATTTGTTTTATGAACCAAGTACTAGAACTCGTCTAAGTTTTGATTCCGCAATGGCCTCAATTGGAGGCAACTCCTTAGGAATTTCAAATATTTCATCTTCATCAACTCAAAAAGGAGAAAGTCTTGCAGACACTGTAAAAATAATGTCTATCTATTCAGATCTTCTTGTTTTGAGACATACTTTGGATGGTTCAAGTAGATTTGCTTCAGAGATTTCAGATAAACCTGTAATTAATGCTGGTAGCGGTACTGAAGAACATCCTACTCAAGCAATTCAAGATTTGTATACAATCAAAAAAGAAAAGAAAAAGATTGATGGATTAAAAATTGGTATTGTTGGAGATTTGAAATATGGAAGAACAGTTTATTCACTATTGTATGGTTTAGGCAACTATGATGTTGATGTTCGCTTAATTTCACCTGAGTCTTTGAGAATTAGATCTGACTCAACTTATGATATTAAAAAGAATATTGACTTTACTGAATCAACTAAACTTGAGGATCATATTGATGAACTAGATGTTTTGTATGTAACACGAATTCAAAAAGAAAGGTTTCCAGATGAAGAAGAATATCTAAAAGTAAAGGGCAGTTATGTAGTTGGACAAGATTTAGTTAATCAAATGAAAGATGATTCAATTATTTTACATCCATTGCCTAGAATTGATGAAATTTCTACTGAAGTTGATAAAACAAAAAATGCTAAATATTTCCAACAAGCTGAATATGGAAAATATACCCGTGCTACATTGCTAGGTTTAACATTAAATGAAAATGGATTCTAATTTCTTTGGCTTCCGTATTCCATATATTTTGAAACCGTAAAAGATGATTAAATGAGTGAAAAAAAAATTATTCCAATTTTTCCATTAGACTTAGTTTTGTTTCCTAGACAGGAACTACCTCTTAGGATTTTTGAGCCTCGATACAAACAACTTGTAGATGATTGCATGCTTGGTGATGGCCAATTTGGTGTTTGCTTGATTGATGAACAAAAGTCAGTTAATGGATGGAATTCTCCAAAATTAGTTGGAACAATTGCCAAAATTAGTAAATGTGAGGATGTTGAACTTGATGGATTACAACTTCATATTGAAACAATGGGGAGAAATTCGTTTAGAATAAAAAAAATTATTCCACCTGTCCTTTCCCAACCTGATAATTATGATCCACTTTCAGTTGAGGGTCATCAAGAAATATCAAAAATTCATGAGGAAATTGGCACTCAAGAAAAAATGTACATACGAGCTGAAGTTGAATTGATCCCTGAAATTGATGAAAATATTTCTTTAGTGCGATGGAAGTCATTAATTGAATTATGGAAAAAGAAAATTATTCATCAGGCCTTACCACAAATTGTTGAATCTCATGCCCTAGATCATGTTTTAGAACAATACTATCTAACTAGCGATTCCCCAACTATTGATTATATTTACTCTCTAGCAGCACTTGGTGCAAAGGATCCTAATGAACTTCAACCACTTTTAGAAGCAACAACTATGGAAGATCTTATAGAAACGACTAAAGAATTACTGACAGTAAAATAGGCCTATAATCGGAGTATGATGTTGTCAATAAAAAAAATTTTAATTTTTTCAATCATCTTTTGTCTGTTATTTCCAGCAAGTAGTGTTTACGGACATGGTTTAGGAATTGACACAATTTCTTCAATAAGTATTCAAGAAAAACAATTTTCTGTTTCTATAGAAATGCCAATGTATTTTGAAAATGAACAGGAGCAAATTACAATAACTGCAACAGATAATGAAACTGATGAAAATGTAAATAATGTGACATATCTTATTGGAATTTTTTACAAAGATGAAATGATATTGAGAAATTACTTTTTCGCTGAAAATGGAATTTTACCAATTACTGTTACACCAACAAATGATGGAGATATTACAATTGTGGGAGAAAAGGATTCATTACTTGGAGCATGGTATGGTACTGAATTCAATCCCGTAGAAATCACAGGTCCAATTTTTAATTCAGGAGGGTTGTATACCTTTGAAATTGAGATTAGAACAATTGATGAGCCCACAAACATCATAGAGGACTCTGGTGTGTATACTGCTGATTTAACCATCGTCGAGTCCAAATCTTTTACACAAAAAGATCAAAATAATCAAGATGTAGAATTTGGTACTAAATCATATTTTGATTCAATTTCAAATTTTCAATATGATTCTGATAAAAAAGAAGTAACTTTTGAAATGCCATTTGATTGGAATGAAAGTAAAATGTCTCACGTGAATGTTATTCATGTTGAAACACAGTTTCCAAAAGATTTTGAAGAATTTTTGAGTCCTAGTTACACTGGCCATGTAAATGATATCAAATTATTCAAATCTTCAGTTACTGTAGATGATTATACTTATGATGATGAACGTACTGTTCATTTTGTTTTATTGCAAGATCATCTTCGTTATTTGAAAAATGAGATGCGTGAATTAGAACAACCATTACCCGACAAAATTGAGTTTAAATTATCTGCTAGTGAAGAAACTAAATTTCCTTTAATTGCTTATACTGCAAGTGAAGAATTCAAAGTCAATTTAGCATGGGATCCTAAGGATATTGAGGTTGAAGTTCCAACTAATTTTGTTTTCACAATTAGAGATAGTTACACTGATTCACCAATGAGACTTTCTGATTACACATTTGTAATTATTCAAAACAACAAAGAACTTCATCGTGTAAGTGATAATGCTGAAGTAGGTGGAGATTTTGAAAAGTTCACATTTTCTGAAGGTCAGACAGGACCTACAATAGTTAAATTTGAAAATATTCGAAATACTGGACAAGAAACAGAATTTGCTTTTGTTGTTGTTGATAAAACATTTGGAGAAAAGAAATCTGCAGTAGTTGAACAAGTTGTAGATGAACCAGTTGCA
>JACENB010000156.1 GCA_013867245.1 Nitrosopumilaceae archaeon | reverse complement strand
TCTCTATTGTTGACATTTCAATCCCTGTTAGTTTTTGTGTCTCTTCAGATGAGAGTTTTTTATCAAATAGACAGTAGAGAATGGAATCTACTTCTTCATATGATACCCCCAATTCACTTTCAGCTTCATGGTCTTTCCACAAATGTGGACTACTCTTTTTTGTAATCACATTCTCTGGCACTCCCAAATACTTTGCAATTTCTCTGACTTGAAGTTTATACAATGACACAATCGGTGTAATGTCCGAGGCACCATCTCCAAATTTTGTAAAATATCCGATTAGATACTCGCTCTTGTCACTTGATCCTAACACTAGATAGTTTTTGGCATTAGCATAATAGTACAAAATATTTGTTCTAACTCTTGCACGAAGATTCCCTTTTGCCCTTTCATTTGGCTCTAGATACATAGAGTATTCATTTACAATTGGATTAATGTCAATTAACTTGTACTGAATTCCTGTTAGTGATATCATTTTCAATGCATCTTCTGTTTCTATTTTTGGAGTAATTGCAGTATCTGGCATGACTATTGCAATTGTTTTTTCAGGAAATTTTCTTTTGCAAATGTATGCTAAAACTGCTGAATCAATACCTCCACTTAATCCTAAAATGAGACCTTCAGAATGATTTTTTCCCATTTGCTCTTCTAGAAAATTTTCAATAGTGCTTGTAATTGTAGAGTAATCCTGATTTTTTATCTCATCAACAATTTCTTGATTCAATAAATGGTTTGCAAAAACTGAGAATAAAAATTGTGCCTAAAAATTTCTAAACATCCACATAGATGCCATCATCTCTTGCTTCAACAGGATATGTTTCCAATTTCACATCTTTGAGATAGTCAGTTAACTCTCCTGTCTTTATGTTATAATGCCAAAAGTGAAGTGGACATTCGACAATGTCTCCATCCAGTTTACCTGGAGCAATAGAACCATCTTGATGAACACAGAGATCATCTATTGCGTGATATCCATCTTGATTAAAAATTGCAATCTGTTTTCCATCAATTTCAAAGGCTTTACCTTTACCTGCATCAATGTCACCTTTTTCTGCAATCTTCTTCCAACCCATGAGTTCTTGTTAATTTTGTCATTTATTTACATTCGCATGATAGGATTTTATATCTCCGAGCGTGGCTTTGTTTGTGAGTAAAGTAAAATCTAGTGCAAAACTGATCAAAGATGGAAAATTGTCCTATGAATGGGCAAGATCTCATATGCAAATTTTAGATAATACGATTAATCGACTAAAAAAATCAAAACCTCTCAAAGGAATTACCCTTGGATTTTGTCTCCATATCACAAAAGAGACATCTGTCTTGCTAATGGGTGCAAAAGAACTTGGAGCAACTGTTGCATGTTGTGGTGGAAATCCATTAACAACCCAAGATGACATTGCAGCATTTTTGGCATCTCAAGGAATCCATGTCTATGCATGGCATGGTCAATCTGTTAAAGAATATGATTGGTGTATTGATCAAGTACTAAAACACAAACCAACAATTCTTACTGATGACGGTGCAGATATGAACGTCAAAGCTCATTTTGATAAACGATTCCAAAACATGAAGATTTTGGGAGCAACTGAAGAGACAACTGCAGGTGTAACTCGAATTAGAGCCGTAGAGAATCAAGGAAAATTACGATATCCTGTTATCTTGGTAAATGAAGCATATACCAAACACATGTTTGATAATAGATATGGTACTGGTCAAAGTACTATTGATGGATATCTTCGTGCCATGAACTTGCTTATGGCATCAAAACGTGTTGTTGTTGTAGGATATGGTTGGGTAGGACGTGGTGTCGCAGCAAGATGTCATGGAATGGGTTCCAAAGTAATTGTAACTGAGATTGATCCTGTAAAAGCACTTGAAGCTCATATGGATGGATTTGAAGTAATGCCCATGGCACAAGCAACGAAACTAGGTGATATCTTCATCACTTGTACTGGAATGACTAGTGTGATTAGAAAAGAACACATCCTAAAGATGAAAGATGGCGCTATTATGGGAAATGTCGGTCACTTTGATGTTGAAATTGATAGTGAATTCTTACTAAAGAAATCAAAATCTGTCAAGGAGGTAAGACCTGCACTTGATGAATGTGTTCTCAAAAATGGAAAGAAAGTTTATCTGATTGGTCAAGGACGTCTTGCAAACTTAGTTGCAGCCGAAGGACATCCTCCAGAAGTAATGGCACAATCATTTTCAAATCAAATTCTATCTGTAATGTACATTCTCAAAAATCACAATAAGATGGAAAATAAAATCATCAATGTGCCTGAAGAGATTGATAGTCAAGTTGCAGTTGATGCACTAAAGGCAATGGATGTAAAAATTGACAAACTTACTCCAGAACAAGTAAAATACGCAAATAGCTGGTAAAACTTCTTAACCCTAATACTACCTTTGAGAATATCTAATGAACAAAAAAGCTATCATTACTAGCGCATTACCTTATGCAAACGGTGAGATTCACCTAGGTCATGTAGCATCTACTTATCTTCCTGCAGATGTTACAACTAGATTCCTAAAACAAAACGGAGTCGAAGCTTACTATGTATGTGCATCAGATGATTTTGGTACTCCGATTCTGATTCAATCGGAAAAAGAAGGAAAAACTCCTGCAGAATATGTTGCTCATTGGAACAAGCGTGATTATGATGATTTTAGCGCATTTGACATTGATTTTGATTATTTTTACAAAACTAGTTCTCCTGAAAATATAGAATTTGTGCAAGATGTATTCAAGAAACTCAATGATGCAGGTCACATTTACGAACAAGAAATAATTCAATTTTATTGCAACAATGACAAAAAATTCCTACCAGACAGATACGTTAAAGGTACTTGTCCCTACTGCAAAGCTGAAGACCAATACTCTGATCTTTGTGAGAGTTGCGGTAGAGTTCCTGAAGAGATCACTGATCCAAAATGTTCCTTATGTAATCAACCTCCAACAAAAGAGAAAACAACCCATTATTTCTTTAAACTCAAAAATTTTGGAGAACCCCTTTCTAAATGGTTAGAAGAAAATGAACATCTTCAAAAAGATGTAAAAAAATACGTACAAAACTGGATAAAATCTGGTTTAATTGATTGGGATATTACTCGTGATATTTCTTGGGGTGTTCCTGTTCCACTTGACGGTGCAAAAGACAAGGTGTTCTATGGTTGGTTTGATAACCACTTGGCATACATTTCAACTGCTCTAAAATTTCTTAATGATAAGGGTATTGATGGAAAAGAATTTTGGAATTCTGCTGACATTTACCACTTTATTGGAAAAGATATTGTATACCACCACTATCTGTTTTTGCCTGCCATGAGACTGGGAATTGAAAATGAATACAAACTTCCTGATTACATTCCTACCAGAGGCCATCTAACTCTTCAAGCTAAAAAAATCTCAAAGAGTAGAAATTGGTATATTGGTCTTAAACAATTCTTAGAGTACTATCCTGCAGACTATCTGAGATTTTATCTTGTATCCATTAATCCTTATTCTCAGGATGACTTGAACTTTGACTGGGATGATTTCACAACTAGAATTAATTCAGAATTAATTGGAAACCTTGGAAACTTTGTTAATCGTGCTTTAGGATTTACCAAAAAAGCGTTCGATGGAAAAATTCCTGAACATGATGATTTTGATGAAAAAGATTCTGAGGCAGAACAGAAAATTAAATCTCTTGCATTGGATGTTGGTTCTTTAATGGAGCAAAATCACCTTGATAGGGCATTAAAGAAAATAATGGAGTTTTCATCCTTCTTTAACCAATATTTCCAACACAAAGAACCTTGGAAAAAAGGACCTGGTACTGCTAATTGTGTATATCTTTCAGTAAATGCGGTCAGGAGCTTAGCAATTGCGGCATTCCCATTTATTCCAAAATCTGCCCAAAATATCTGGACTCAACTTGCATTAGATGGGGTGGTTAATGAGCAAAACTGGAATGACATGTCTGTATTAGGTGTATCATCAGGTCATTCACTTGGGGAAGCATCTCCGTTATTTGCTAGAGTTGAGGAAACGGATATTGAAAAATACAAAAAACAACTAGGACCTTCTGAGTGATATGAAACCCGTACCCCGAATTTCGACTCGTGGATATTATGACCTGAAAACAGGTAAAACTATCAAGAATAACAACTATTATCTTTACCCAAAAAAAGATTTTCAGAAATTAATTGACTCTAAAGAATTAACCATAATGATTCATGGTCTTAGAAATGATAATGCGGGTGCTATTGCAAAAGCTGTTTTGGCACGTAACAGATTACGAAAATTGGGATACTCTCACCCTGTAATTGGATTTAGTTATGATTCAAACACCACTGGTGCGCATTTAATAAAACATGCAAAACATGCTTTGGCTGTAGGACAAAGTATCGCAAAAAAGAATGGACGAAATCTTGGAAAATTTATTGAAGATTTTAAGGAATCTAGCCCAAAAAGCAAAATACGATTAATGGGACATTCTCTAGGTTCTCAAGTAATTCTTAGTACTATTGAGTATCTTGCTAAAAAGAGAGAAAACTCTGGAATTTTAGAAAGTGTCTATTTCTTTGGAGCATCAATTACTGAAGATGTTCCATCTTCAAAAAAGTATGCTAAACTTCTCCAAACCGTTGTCCATAAAAAAATTTTAAATCACTATGCTCCTTCTGATGAAGTCTTGAGATGGGCTGATGACAAAAAGTATGTTTCAGGACCTTTGGGATTGAATGGTGCAATTGGAAAACCCATCAAAAAATATCATCAAAAATTAGTCAAACCAAAAAATCATAGATTTGCAAGTTACGCTGCTGTGTTGAACAACTTTCCATAGAGTATTTCGTATAGTTTTTAGTGCCTAATTCTAAAATTTCCTTGTGGTAAAATCAATTAACTTTGTAGTTTTAGGCAAACAAGATATTGCATCGGAATTTGGTAAAAAAGGAACTGAAACTGATCTAACCCTTTTTGATAGAAAGGAGTCTGATATAATCAAAACATGGGTTGCTCCAAGTGGGTTTCCTGATAAAATACAACCTTTGTTTCAGGCAATCAATCTTGCTGAATATGTGATACTTTATGTCGATAAATTAGATAAATTCACCGGAGAACAAATCATTGCACTTGATTCTTTGAAAAAAGAAAAAGGAATTTTATCTCATACATTTGATGTGGATGAATCAAAATTAGATGCAATGATCAAAGGTACTGTTGTTGAAAAATATGCTAAAGTTGAACAGGAAAAAATTAAAGAAGAGATGGATAAACTTGAACCTATTTCAACTGATGGTTCCTCTGAAATGGTCATAGACCATTGTTTCGATGTCAAGGGTGTTGGAACAGTAATTCTGGGTAAAGTTACAAATGGTAACGTAAAACAATATGATAATCTAAAACTATATCCTGCTGGAATTGATGTACTAATAAAATCCATTCAAATGCATGATGATCCAGTTGAAGAATCAATATGTCCTGCAAGAGTTGGTTTGGCAGTAAAAGGTGCAAAACCTGATGAGGTTGGACGTGGAGATGTTATCTGTGAAGAGGGAGTAGTGGATATTAAAACAGAAATTGAAATTGATTTTAAGAAAAGTCCTTTTTACAAAAGTGAAATTGCAGAAAATCAAGGGTGTTTAGTTAACATAGGATTGCAAATCAAAGCCGCAAAATTTACTTCAATATCTCCACTTAGACTTACTTTTGAAAAACCAATTGTATGTAAATCTGGACAAATTGCAATAATCTTGAAACCAGAATCCCCTACAATTAGAATACTTGGTAGTGGACAAATAAAATAGTCTAATTTAATAAAATCAAACTTGTTGATTTCTTATGCGTGGTTTGATGATGGGGAGGTTTCAACCTTTTCATTTGGGTCATTTAGAATTAGTCAAACAAATTCTTGACCAATGTGATGAAGTAATTATCGCCATTACTAGCGCCCAGTTCAATTATTTAGAAAAAGATCCTTTTACTGCTGGTGAAAGAATAGAAATGATTCACAACTCAATTAAAGAATCTGAAATAGATTCAAATCGTTGTTTTGTAATATCAATAGAAAATCAATTCAACATTGCAACATGGGCATCATACTTGAAATCTGCATTACCTCATTTTGATAAAGTGTTTAGTGGCAATGACTATGTCTCAATGTTATTGGCTGATTCTGGAATTACAGTTGTAAAACCTGAATTCTTAGACCGAGAACAATTCAACGCAACTAAAATTCGCTCTATGATCATTTCAGACCAAAATTGGAAAGAATCTGTTCCAAATGCAGTTTATGAGTTTCTTACACAGATTGATGCAAAAAACAGACTAACAGTAATTTCTAAATCTGATACCAATCCTACTAAACACTGATGGAACCTGTCCGTGCTTGCCCAATTTGTCCTGAATGTGGCTCTAAGAGATTCATCCGTTTACCTGGAGACAAGGTTACTGTAAAATGTCGCTCTTGTGAAAAAATCATCGAAATCTAGGTTTCATAGTTAATATTTGCAATAAAATCTGCCAAAGTCATGGCACAAACATGGAAAGATACCGATATCAGTCTTGATCCAATAAAGGATCAAACCATTGCTGTAATTGGTTATGGAATCCAAGGTGATGCACAAGCAAACAACATGAAAGACTCTGGTCTTAATGTTGTAATCGGTCTAAAAGAAGGTGGTAATAGCTGGAAAAAAGCCGAAGCTGATGGTCACAAAGTAATGTCAGTAGCTGATGCCACAAAACAAGCAGACATTATTCACATCTTGATTCCAGATATGATTCAAGGTC
>JACENB010000045.1 GCA_013867245.1 Nitrosopumilaceae archaeon | reverse complement strand
GTACCGTACCATACGGTATGGTAGAAGATTTAAGATTAGATAGTTTAGAGGGCGTAGGTCCTGTAACAACTAGAAAATTATCCGATGCAGGTGTCCACAACGTCATGGACCTCATCGTCAGGGGTCCTGTAGAAATTGCAGAAATTACTGGAATGGAAAAGGATACTGCTGAAAAAATTGTCAATAAAGCACGTCAACATCTCGTTGATGGTGGATTAATTGCCAAACACTTTACAAGTGCAAGTGAAATTTACAAGCACCGTCAAAGTATTGGTAAAATTACAACTGGTACAAACTGTCTTGACACACTATTTGATGGTGGTATTGAGACACAAGCCTTGACAGAAGTTTATGGAGAATTTGGTTGTGGTAAAACACAATTTGCCCATACAATGTCTGTTATGGTTCAAAAGAGCAAAGAAGAAGGCGGTCTTGAAGGCAGTGTTTTGTACATTGATACTGAAAACACTTTCAGACCTGAAAGAATCGTATCCATTGCTCAAGCTCATGAAATGGATCCAGAAAAAGTTCTAGACAACATCATTGTTGCTCGTGCATACAACAGTGCACACCAAACATTGATTCTAGAAGAAGCAGGACCAATCATTGAAGAAAACAACATCAAACTAATTGTCGCAGACTCTGCAGTTGGATTGTTCCGTTCTGAATATCTTGGAAGAGGAACTCTTTCTAACAGACAACAAAAACTAAATCACTTTGTTCATCTGTTATCCAGAATTGCAGAAACTTACAACTGTGCTGCAATTGCAACAAACCAAGTTATGGCATCACCTGATGTCTTCTTTGGCGACCCAACTCGTCCAATTGGTGGAAATGTAGTTGCACATACTAGTACCTACAGAATCTACTTTAAGAAATCTGGCAAGAAGAGAATTGCCCGAATGGTAGACAGTCCTCATCATCCTGAGGAAGAAGTAATCTTTGCTCTAGGCGAAGCAGGTGTCATCGACCCTGAAGAGGCTGAGAAAAAGACCAAAAAGACTACCAAAAAAGCAACTACCAAAAAGGCAAAAGAGCCTGAAGTAGAAGCCGAAGTAGAAACTCCTGAAGAATCTACAGAAACTCCTGAGGTAGAGGTAACCACCAAAACACCAGAAGTTGAAACTGTTGAAGCACCTCCAGTAGATGCTGAAGCAGATGATTCAGAACCTGTAGAAGAGTAAACTTACTCTTTTTACATTTTCATTTTTTCACTATTGATTAAATTATAGTATCATTTGATTAACTACGTTAATCATGACAGATCTCTATCGATTATTTCCTGAAGAGATGGAAAAACTTGTAATTGAAATGGGATATGACAGATATAGAGCAGACCAAATCTTACTTCCACTATATTACAAATTTCCAAAAGATATCAATGATATTCCTCAACTTCCAAAAAAACTACGTGAAGAACTAACAGAAGCAGGATACACAATTGGCTCTGCAAAAGAAACCCATCGTGTTGTTAGTGAAGATGGTGATACTACAAAACTATTATTGGAATTATCTGATGGCTCTTCAGTTGAAACTGTTCTAATGCAGTATGAACCAACAAAAATTGGTGGTCATCCAAGATCAACTATCTGCGTTTCAACACAAATAGGATGTGCAATGGGATGTGTATTCTGTGCAACTGGACAGATGGGTTTTGAGACAAATCTCAAAGCTGAACATATAGTTTCTCAAGTAATTCACTTTGCTGAACTTTTAGAGAAACGTGGCGAACATGTAACCAACCTGGTCTTTATGGGAATGGGTGAACCAATGGCAAATTATGATGAGATGATTCGTGCTGTAAAAATTCTAACACATGATAGAGGTTTTGGATTGGGACAAAGACACATTACAATTTCTACAATTGGTATAACATCTGGAATTGAAAAACTAGCTGAAGAAGATCTCCAAATTGGGCTTGCTATTTCTTTACATGCTCCAAACAATGAATTGAGAAAAAAACTAGTTCCAACTGCTGGACCTCACTCTGTTGAAGATATCATAGAGTCTGGACGAAATTATTTCAAGAAAACTGGACGTCGTGTAACTTTTGAATATGCTCTAATGGAGGGAATCAATGACTCGCCAGAAATTGCAAATGAATTGGCAAGGCTTTTGCATGGAAATGGCTCTCATGTCAACATTATTCCAATCAATCCCACTGCAGGTGATTTCAAGCGACCATCTGAGAAAAATGTCCAAGAATTTGAGCGAATTTTAAGACAATCTGGCGTAAATTGTACTGTTCGTGTGGAAAAAGGCACTGAGATCTCTGCTGCATGCGGACAACTCCGAACCGATATTGTTGGCTAATCCTCCATAGAATGCTGTTCTAAGTCTTAAAATAGGGCTTTGGAAGGTTTCACACTACATGGCAACTAAGAAGTCTTCTGGTCGTTCACATGGATTCAAACACAAGTCCAGATCAGTAATGAAGAAAAAGTCTCCTAGAGGCGTTTCATTCTTGCTACGAGAATACCAAGAAGGTCAACAAGCACTTGTCATCATTGATCCTAGACAGCACAAAGGATTACCTCACAGAAGATACCATGGTAAAGTCGGTATGATTACAAATGTGGGACGACGTGCAGTCACTCTAGATGTTAAACTAGGAAACAAATCGAAAACCTTAATCACTAGAATGGATCACATAAAACCATTCGGTGTATAGTTATGGAAGAAGTACAAAAGAAACAAGCCATTTCTCTTTCAGAAGTTAAAGAAATCTTAGGCAAAGTTGATCCTGAAGAAATGGATCAAATTCAACGTTGGACCTATGATTATGTTTCAAAATTTGTATCAATTGATCCTAAAGATGCAAAAGAGATGAAGAAACAACTCATCAAAGAATGTGAATTAACAGAAGATGAAGCTGTTGAAATTGTTAACATTAGACCAACAAGTATGGCAGAATTACGTTCCTTCACTTTTGGTTGGAAAAAATTAATTCTTGCTGAAACTCTAGAAAAAATGCTCAAGATAATCAAGGAGCATTCTTAATTTCTCAGGAGTATTTTATTTTGTATAGGGCACAATCCCCACCTAGAAAATATGAGGAATATGCATATGTTCTAGATTTCAATCCTCGTGGAAAATCATCAACTGTAAGAGGAAGAGAAGGAATAATCATCACTGCAATCGGTGAGGACAGATTAACCATCTTGGAAATTCTTGGAGTTGCAAACTCTGCATTTGAAGTAGGTGAGAAAATCTATATCGGAAAAGAAGGAAGAACCAAAGTTCAATCTGTACTAGGTAAGATGGAGTATGAAAAAATTTCCTCATCTGCTCAAAGTGAATTACAAAATGTTGTTGAAAACATTGTAACTGAAAATGAATCAAAATTTGTAGAATATCTAAACAAGGCACAACCACTAACTCCTAGAATTCACGCCTTAGAGTTGATTCCAGGAATTGGGAAAACCTACATGAAGACAATGCTTGAAGAGAGAGAAAAGAAACTATTTGAGAGCTATGAGGACTTGCAAGAACGAGTTGGATTCAAAGAGCCAATTAAACACATCACAGAAAGAATAATGGATGAAATTACAGGCGAAAGTAGAATGAATCTCTTTGTAAAGAGATGATAAAGCGAAAACTACTCGGACAACACTTTCTCAACTCACAATCAATTGCAGAATCTATTGTATCTGAGGCTAAAATCACAAAAAATGACGTTGTATATGAGATTGGAACTGGATTGGGAGTGCTAACTCCTCTGTTATGCAAAAAAGCACAAAAAGTAATCTCAATTGATGCTGATGAAAGCCTCATCAAAAAAGCAAAAACCACATTCTCTTACATTGATAATCTTGTTTTAAAATCAGGTGATGGTTTTAAGAAAAAAGATCCATTTTCTATTTTTGTATCCAATCTACCATATTCTAAGAGTAAAGATGCCATAGAGTGGCTAGCCCAGCGTACATTTTCTCATGGAGTGATCATGGTACAGAAAGAATTTGCCGAAAAACTTGTTGCAAAGTCAAAAAATCGCAAGGCAATCAGTATTATTGCTACTCATGCATTTGATATAGAAAAAATTTCTAACGTTGGAAAAAATAATTTTTCTCCTCCACCAAAAGTTGATTCTGTGATTTTGAGAATAACAAAGAAAACTGATATGGATAAAAAACTAATTTCAACAATTAATGAAATCTTTTCATACAGACGGAAAACTGTGAAAAATATTCTAAAACAATTTGGATTAGAATCAGAAAGTGGAAAACGCGTTGATGACTTGACAGGAGATGAGATAGTAAATCTTGCAAAACAAATTATCAAAAAATGATGAATATCCTCCATCTGAGGATACTTTTTTCATTGCAAACAATATTGAAAATGAAAAAGGAGAATATGCCTTAGATATTGGTAGTGGTTCAGGCTATCTTACAAAACTACTCTCTGAAAACTTTTCTCTGGTAGTTGGCACTGACATTAATTGCGAGGTATTACAAAATCAAAGCTCATACAAAACTCAAAATTTGATATGTTGTAATGGTTCAGATGCATTAAAGGTGAAATTTGATTTTATTGTGTGTAATTTACCCTACTTGGCAACTGATGAAATCTTAGATGTTGCCACAGATGGAGGAGCAGAAGGATTTGAGATTCCAAAAAAAATTTTTGATTCGGCAAAAAACAATCTAAAGGAAAATGGCAAGTTTGTTTTTGTTACATCTTCTCTTTCAAACTATCAAAAACTCATAGATTACGCACAAGAACTAGGGTTGAAAACACGAATCATGGGAAAAAAGAAACTTTTCTTTGAAGAACTGATTCTTGTCGAAGCAATAAACTGATTATTTTCTTAATTTTTCTTTTGCATATGTGATTATTGCATCAGTCATCTGTGTTGTTGATGCATCACCACCAATATCCCAAGTTACTGCCTTTCCTTCATTGATTACTTGCTCTGTTGCAGCAAAGATTGCATCTCTGACATCTCTTTCACCCATATAGTCTGCCATCCATGCTCCTGATAGAACAGTTGCAGTTGGATTTACTTTATTTTGTCCTGCAAATTGTGGTGCACTACCATGTGCTGCTTCAAACATTGCATAATTGTCTCCAATATTTGCAGAATAAATTAATCCAATTGAACCTACAAGTGCTGATGCAAGTTCAGAGATAATATCCATAAACAAATTGGTACTAACTAGTACTGCACCATTAAACTGTTCAGTAGCAATAACCATTTGTTGTGCCATGTTGTCAATGTAAATTTCAGATAACTCAATGCCTGTTCCTTCAACTGCTTTTTGTGCTTCATCCCAGAAAATTCCATCAGTTTGCTTTAGGATATTTCTTTTTGTTACTGCAACCATCTTTTTCATGTTGAATTTGTTTGCCCAATCTATTGATGCATCAATTAATCGTCTACTACCATGTCTTGTAATTTTTCTAATTGCAATTGCTGCATCATCTGTAATTTTTGCCTCTACTCCAGTATAGAGCCCTTCAGTTGCCTCTCTAAAACAAACACAATCAAGTTTTCTGTCTGGAGTTAGTCTATCGTAGGTTTTAGTTGGTCTGATATTTGCATAAAGATCAAATTTTTGTCTTAATGTTACTGCAACACTTCTTGGTGCACCTGGAACTGGAATTGTAGTGGTTGGTCCCTTGAAACAACAGTCAGTTTCCTCTAGTATTTTCATAGTTGCATCTGGAATGTATGATGCATCTTTTCTACCATTTTTGTCCCATTGCTCAGATCCAGCCTCACATAGAATCAATTCTGATTGAAAATTACATTCTTTGAGCACCTTAAGCATAGAATCTACTACTTCAGGACCAATACCGTCACCTTTCATTACTGCAGCTTTTTTACTCAAAACTGCAAGTTTTTGAGGAGTTTATTATTTAATTCTACCTTGATTGGAAATGACTTCTACATGTAATCAATAGAGATGGTTTAATACCTATTTTTGTAAAATTAATTTCAAATGATAATAGTTCAAATCTCTGATCTTCATGTAGGTTCACAATTCTTGGAAGAAAAATTCAATGTACTAGTTGATGAAATCAACGAGTTGAATCCTGATGTTATTGTAATTACTGGTGATTTGACAAACGAGGGTTTGATGAAAGAATATGAAAAGTGTAAATCTCTACTAGGGAAATTTAACACAAAAAAAATTATTGCAATTAGTGGAAACCATGATTATAGGAACACTGGCTATCTTCTTTTCAAGAAATTCTTTCCATTTCAAACTGTAAACGAGTTAGACAAAGATGTTGTACTGGTAACTGTTGGGACTGCAAGACCTGATAGAAATGAGGGAGAAGTTGGATACAGACAAAATCTTTGGCTTGAGAGAACCATGAAAAAATACAAAGACAAGATAAAGATTGTTGCAATGCATCACCATCTTATTGCAATCCCTGACACTGGTTCTGACCAACTAACAGTGGTTGATGCTGGTGATGTATTGAGAACAGTACTTGATTCCAAAGTTGATGTTGTTTTGTGTGGTCACAAACACAGACCATGGGCCTGGAATTTTAGAACTTTGACTGTTGTAAATGCCGGTACTGCGACATCTGAAAGAGTACGTGGATTGTTTGAAAACACATACAACATTTTGACAATCGAAGATAAACAGGTCAAAGTTGACCTAAAGATTGTAGGTGGCAAACGTGTCCCAATCAATGAAATTGTGAACAATTACAGCCAGTTTCATGATGAACTAGACAACGCTTAGGAAAAATCTTCTTCAAAGTTTGACTTATTTACAGATTAATTCTAGCCATCTTTGTGCGGGGATCGCCTAGCCTGGTAGGGCGTGGGATTGCTAATCCCATGTCAGCAATGACTCG
>JACENB010000110.1 GCA_013867245.1 Nitrosopumilaceae archaeon | reverse complement strand
TTTTTTTAGCAAAAATAAATGAAAGATTTGCTTTTGCATAGTATGGATAAACAAAAGGAAAAACACAAAAAAGAATTGCAAGAAAAGATTGACAATGCAGAAATATTTGAATTCACATAATCAAAATTGAACGGAATATAGTACTTCAAAAAAATTTAAGATGTCAAATTATTGTAGAAGATCTATTTTTTTGATAATAATTCTGTTTGTTTTTTCATTTCAGATAAAATTAAAATCAATATTTCTTTTTCATTTAGTTTCAAAAGTGCCCTAGTTTCTTCTTCAGTAAACTGAATATCTTCATTTAATTCATCATATGTGGTTAATGAATCTGCCATGACTAAATTATGAAATTCTTATAAAAAAATGTACTTGCCATAATTTTGTATATTTTACAAGAAAAGTGTGTTTAAAACAAAAATCAATGTGATGATTTAATATCTAATTTTAATTTTTTAATTAGAAATATTGCTGCAGCTCCAATGTTTAGCATTAAGCCTCCAACTATAATTCCTACATACGAAAGCCAATTAATTGGAGCAGTTATGAAATAGATAATTGTTGTAGATAATATTGCAATTCCAGCAATGATTAACAAATATGAAACTAATTTTGCAACAGATATTGCCTTTTCACGTTCCATAGTTAATCCTTATTCTCATCTTCTTTTGAAACATCATCTTCCATCAATTTGGAAATTGTGTAATCATGATGTTCCTTTCGATTTTTAGCGTTTAATTTTTTAATTTTTCTTTTAAGATCTATACCTGCTATTAGCAGTGCACTTCCAAAGAAAAGAGAAATACCAGAAAAAAATGTCAAACCATAAGACATTACAAGATTAACTCCAATCAATAGAACTGCAATTCCAATTACCACCAATAAAAGAGGGATTTGTTTAATCATAATTTACAGATATAATTGGTCTTCATAGTTGTTTCTTTTCTCAATATTATGAATACAATCATCAAATAGCCACATAATTGATCAAATACCAACCTTTTTGTAAACTCATTAGTTCATAAAATTACAATTTGCACGCCATGAGAATTGGTATGTTTAGTGACACGTGATAACTCTCCAAAGGAGTAAGTTTTGGTCACTAAATAAAAAATTCTCCAGTGACAACTTCGGTTGTCACTGTACATTCTTTTGATTACGCTATCTTAGTAACCAATGCCAATATCCTCCAAGCATAGGTTTGTCTCTATCAAACTTTATCCTAGCTTTACTCTTTTGCATTTTTAGATAATTTTGAACAATCTTTAGAATTGCTTTTTCGTCTTTAATTTTAGGATCACGTGTATGATTATACTCTACGAGTTTTTTGATAAAACCAATCCGTACATAAATTGTATAAAACCACCAACCCATTGCAAACTCAGCTTCTGGACTGAATCTATAACCATCTGTTTGATGAATCTGTTTTTCAAATTGTGAGAAAACAGTTTTTAGTGATTTAATGTCTCCTTCAAAATCTTGCGAAGAAACATAGAAAATTGGAACCCAAGTCATAAGATTATTTCAAAGATATAGAATTTAAGGAAAATGTATTGAAATATGTATTGAAAAAAAGTGATTTTTCTTTATTCACAACAATCTGAAATAGAGTCGGTTTTTGCCTTGACATGTGTTTTTAGATGATAGGCAAGTTCCAATCCTTGTCTAACTTCCTCCTCAGAATACCCTTCTGCTTGTAATTCTTTTGTTATTTCAGCTATAATTTTTTGTTCCTCCTCTTGATCAAGTTTAGTGAATTTTTCACTCATTAGTAACAATACACACCGCTAGTATATGAAAACTTGTGCCTGAAAAACAAAATTCATGCTTAATTGATTAGAGATGAAAATTTGGTCTTAATTTTAGTCCATTTAAAAAATACAATAATGAGAAGAGGAGATTTCAATAAAACTAGCAATATAAGATAATCAGACAATTCCAAGATCTTTTCTAAGACATCATTGCATAAAAAATAGTTCCAATTTTAGAAAATTTAGCTAAGAACTTATCTAGTAAACAGATGGAAGCTACAATATTGAAAGAGAAATTCATCAATATCGATGGAAGTAAAATTCGATATTTAGAATCAGGATCATCAAAAAAAACACTTCTCTTAATTCACGGATTGGGTGCATCATGCGAAAGATGGGAAAAGGTATTACCAATTTTTGAAAAGGAATTTCAAGTTATAGTTCCAGATTTAATCGGATTTGGATATAGTGATAAACCAACAGTAGATTATACAATAGATTTTTTTTCAAAGTTTTTAGAAAAATTTCTGAAATCTTTAGGTATTGAAAAAACTAGCATAATAGGTTCATCATTAGGGGGACAAATTGCAGCAGAATTCACATCTGCTAATCCAAATTCAGTTGAAAAACTAATTTTAGTATCTCCATCAGGAATTATGAAACAATCTACATTTGCTCTTGATGCATACATAATGGCTGCATTATATCCAAACGAACAAACTGCAAAAAATGCATTTGAAACAATGGATGGATCAGGTAAAGAAATTCCAAGTAACACAATTACAGGTTTTGTAAACAGAATGAAATTACATAATGCAAAATTTGCTTTTATGTCAACTTTATTAGGATTAAAAAATTCTGAATCAATTATAACTAAACTAAAAAATATTTCTTCACCAACATTGATAGTTTGGGGGGAAGAGGATCCAGTAATTCCCATTAAATTTGCCAATGATTTTGTAATACATATTAGTAATTCTGAATTATGTGAAATGAGTGATTGTGGACATACACCATATGTTCAAAAACCAGAATTATTTGCTTCTCAAGTATTAAAATTCTTGAATAATTAATGAAAGGATTTAAATTATAATTATCATAGTTTTGGTTATGAATGGTAATAGTAACCAATATGATCCTACTGCAATGTTCAAAGATTGGATTCAAAAAAGTGGTCAAGCACAAGCTGAATTTATGAAAAACTTTGGAACACTAATGACAAATCAACCTAATCAAAAATTTAATCCGCTAGAAACATTAAAAGAAGTTTCCGAAAAAACAGTACAAACTCAATCAAACATCATGGACAACATGTCATCAATGCAAACAAAAAGTATGGACACCATGTTCAGTATTGGACAAATGTTACCATCTTTTATGAATTGGGGGGCATACAAAACCACCATCAGTAGTAATGGTAGAATTTCAATTCCAGAAGCTGAACGAAATGCTTTAGACTTGGGTGAAGGGGATTTGGTTCAAGTCATCATATTACCAATTACCAAAAAAACAAAAACTAAGAAAAGTAAAAAATAATTCAGAGAAAAGCAACTCAAAAAAATTATGAAGTAACAAATTCTATAGTTACAATAAAACCATTATCGATAAATTTGTAATTAAGAATTAATTCATGATTTTAAATTATCATATTCATGTTGAATCAATATCTATTTTTGAAAATATGTATTTTTTAGCAAAAAATTTAGAATGTAATGAAAGGATTCATTTACCATTCATTACCAATTATTACCAATAGTATATATAGTGGAATCACAATCTCAATTTCATGAGTACACAAACAAAAACAACTCAAAATACAAATCAGTCAAACAATGTATTTGCAATCTACAGACAAAATGTACAAAAATATTTTGATAGTATCACAAAAAATACTCCACAATATTTTCAAGCAACAACACATTTTCAAGAAGAATGTATGAAAACTGCTCAAAAATCATTTGATGCTGCAATCACAATGCAACAAGAATTTGCTCAAAAATCAGGATTATCTACAGATATTCCTAGTGCTGCAAAAACAGTAATTGTTGATTCCAACAAACAAATTATTCAAGCAAGCACAATTCAAAATCAAATTGCAAAAACTGTAATTGATGCAACAACTCAAAATATGAAATCATATAATGATAATGTTGAAGCATTCACTGATTTGAATAAAAATATTATCCAATCATGGATAACAACATTCACTCCTACAAACAACTAGGGTGATTTTTTATTTTATTTATTCATAAACTAAATAGTTATTGAATTTATTTTTTATGATCTTTCAGCTAACCATTTTCCCATTTCAGGCAATACTTTTTTTTGAGATAAAGAACTAGCAATCATTCCAACATGACCTGTAGGATATATTTTTAAAATTTTATCCTCACTACCTACAGCATAATGTAACGGCATACTACATTCTGGAGACACTAAATGATCTCCCACAGCTACTTGTGTGAAAACGGGCATATCAATATTTTTTAAATTAACTAATTCTTCACCTACATACATTTGATTTTGTATCAAAAGATTTTTTTGATAAATATCTTTAATCCACTGTTTGAATAACTCACCAGGGATAGGAGGAGTATCAGCTAACCACTTTTCAACTCTTAAAAAATTATCAACGTATTTTTTGTCATCAATATTTTTAAAAAATTTAATATATTTTTCAATTCCTTGTTCGAATGGTTTTAAAACTGAAAAACAATAATACATGAATTCTGGAGGCATATTTCCAATTATATCAACCATTTTATCAGCATCCATGTGTTTTGCCAGATTACTAATTACAGTGGTATCTTTCCACCCATCAATTACAGGAGCAGTAGCAACGTAATTTTTTACATTTTCTGGGTGTAAAGCAGCGTATGCAGTAGCAATTGTTGCACCGGTACAATATCCTTGTAGTGAAATTTTTTCAGTAGATGTTTGATTTTTAATAAATTCTACTGAGGCGTCTAAATACCCATTAACGTAATCATCAAAATCCAAATATTTATCCATACTAGTTGGAGTTCCCCAATCCAACATGTATACTTCAAATCCTTGCCCTAAGAGATTTTTTACCCAACTTTTTTCAGGATGAATATCTAAAATATGATATCGATTAATTAGCGCATAGGATATCAACAAAGGTGTTTTGTATTTTATTTCAACTAGAGGTATGTAATGTAATAATCGTGTTTTATCAATTTCTTGAACTACCTCATGAGGAGTTACTTCCAAATTTATTTCATCAGGAGCTGAAACTAATTTTGGAGCATCAATCACATTTTTACTAAATTTTAGAATTTCTTCAATTACTTTTGGATCAACATTAGATTCACTTAACATTATTTCTTTTCTCCTTTTTTAATTTTAATTCTAATTTAGATACACGTTTTTTTAATGAGTGAATTTCTTTATACACTTCATCAATTTCTTCTTTACTAGGTAGATTTACAGATTGTAAAATTACATTGGTGATGTTATTCCAATGTTTTGTCAATTCTAATTCTTTAGACACTAAATTTCCATAATTGTCTCCAAATTTTTTAGAATCAAATAATTCAGTAAAATCATTATCAAAAATATCAATCCAAATTCTCTTTACTGATTCTATTTGTTCAACATCTTGAGGGATTTCCGGAACTTTTTGGTTTACTTTTTTTTGAGCAATTCCCCATGTAGTAGATAATTGATTAAAATATTCAGTCATGTATTTGTTAAATTCAAATAATTTTTCATTAATCTCAATTAATTCAACGGATATTTTTTTTGAATTTGCAGCAAATGCCCTCATAGGTCCAATTGAAGTTAATGCCTGAGGCTTACTAGACATCAAATGAATAATGTCAGTCCAAAATAACGACAAATGTTTGTAATAATCAATACTTTCAACAGAAGGGTCATTCAGAGTTTCAGATGAATTTGATGTCACCCTATTTGATAAATTTAGAACAAAATAAGTAGTTCTATTTCCTACAATATGGATGGATAACGTAGAGGAACTTGAGAGTATTTGTCAGGATATTTTAAAATTACATCCAAAGATGCGCTCGGCGCGATTCATTAATGCCAGAGGACATTTGGTAGCAGGCGGAATGAAAGAAGGGTTACTATCACTAGAAGCAAAAAAGCAGGATGAAATGATGTTCATGGAACTTGCGTTACGTGTCAGAATGCGACATGAATTTGATAATGAATTTGGAGTAGTTCATTTTTCATTATCATACAGAGACAAAGTAATTGTAATGAGTTTTCCATTAAGTGACGATAATGTTTTACTAGTATCGCGTGAAAAAGATAAGAATTTTGAAGATATTCCATTTAAAATATTGGATTTAATTGAGGATATTAAAAAAAATCCAAGTAAAATATTTTGAATTATAAAACTGGATGTTATTCATTTAATTTTTTAGTACCATTTAAAATAAAGCAATAATCAAAAAAATTCCAAATAGATCCACTTAAGAATCACGAGTATGTTTTAAAATTAATGTCAACCAATTCAAAAAATAATGAATGGGATTCATTGTGGGGAGAATATTCAAAATCTCTTGAAAATTGGAAAACAATATTCGAACAATTCCAAAATGCCAGCAAGGACATGCAAACAAAATTTAATGATGTTTGGGAAAAGGCAGGTGCAGAATCCAGTGCCAATACTATGAAAGAGTTTACAGAAAAATGGCAAAAATCTATGAGTGATGCAGGAATAACATCATTCAAAGAATTTACAGAAAATTGGCAAAAATCTATGAGTGATGCAAATGCTTCAGCATTTAAACAGTTTGCAGACAATTGGCAAAAAGCTCTCAGTTCTTCAGGAATGGAACAAATGAATGCATATGGAGAAATGATGAAAAAATTTGCCGATACTTGGAATTCAATGTGGCCAAAATCCACATAATTTTTTATTCTAATTTTAAAGCAATAAATTTCTTAAATCAAATCACAACATGTCTGTGAACTTATGAAATTATAACATAATAGCAGATATTGAGACTAGCACAATGTCGAAAATCAGTTACGGGTAGTATCGCCACATTTCACCAATAAAGTCACATTCTCTACAAACATAGATTAGATTTCCATATGCTTGAGTATGTTGTCTTTCCCAGGCCATTAATCCAGAACATTTGGTACAAGGTTTAGTTGGAGGATGAATTCTTTTTTGATGATCTACAAGTTCATCGTGATCTTCAAATGGTTTGTTGCATGCATCACATTTTTCTTTACTTTTTCCTAATAGGCCCATGATAATCTACTAAAAATACTATTAAAAAATCACACTATATAGACAATTATTGATTCAAATATTTTTCAAATTCTTCCTTAGAAATAATTTGATGCTCTAATTCCTTTATTTCATCAAAACAATTTTTACATGAATAAGTAACAAATTGTTTTCCATCTACAGTGCATAAAGCAAAAACAGATTGAGATACTTCTATTCTTACCCCAGATACGTCAATATGATTACACATTTTGATATTCATTTCTAATTACCTATTTGGTAACCACAATCATTACAACGATTTGCTTTTTTATCAAATCTTAGTTGATGACATGAAGGACAAGGAGTGAAGGCCATACAATATTCATAAACCATCCACTAAAAAAAGTGATTCGGTTCTATCAAAAATTAGTATTTGAATGTACATATCATAAATTTTCTAAAATAAAATACATTGTTTAAAATCTTAATTAAAAAATAAAAGGTATGCTTGAAAAGAAACTTCTACGAGACCAAAAAGAGCGTTCGGTTCTTTTTGTAGGATTTCTAGTAATTGTGGGTACAGCAGTGATGTTAATCCCATAATATTTTATTTTTAAAAGAAATACTCAGTATTAGGCAACAGAAAGAGGTTTATCACTAAAAAAATCATCAATTATTGAAATGGCTGAAGCATCACTCTCAAAATTAGATGATAAAGGAGTATTCACCATCGTTAATGTACAAAAAAATGAGCGCAAGGTAGGAAAAGAAATAATTTTAGAGATAGATCTTGAGACTGAAGAAGAATTTGACGGAGTAAAAAAATTCTACACGTCAAGAAAGATGATAGTTGCAAAATTTTATGATAACGGAACCCCCACAACATTGTGCCAAGATATTCAAAAAGGTAAGAAATACAGAGTTAAAATTATCACACAGAAATTTGGTAACGGTAAAGAAGATTACGATATTGCTAAGTCTTAATCTTGTTTTACAAATGTAAAAAATTCAAAAATGTATTAGTTATATTCAGTAAATTTCAAAAATAACTATGGATGATAGTAATTTTCCCAATGGCGTGTGCAAACAATGTCATGAACCAGTTACAGTTCTTATTCGTAAAAATGAATTACATGAGGGAGACGTCAGATACGCATGTAAAAAATGTGGTCATGTTAGTAAAAAATAATTTAAAAAAAGATCAATTTTAAATATTATTTTGACGTACTAATGGTAACAAGAAACCATCATGTCTGCGTAGTAGAGTGATGAGTAAGGAAAACAATTCATGTTAGGATTCATTTATGTCCAATGTTTTCCAGTTCTTTCTTGTTGTAAAAAAATTAGAGTTTTGAAATGGTCTTTAAAATTATCCAAAACTCAAATCGGGGTTTTTACAGAAAGTACATTTTTCCATCAAGCCAAATTCATTCATGAACTTTCCTTTTCCATCACATTGAAGACAATCCAAGTTGATCTAAATTGCCGAAGGTAGCAATAAGTTTTTTGTAAAAGTAAGAATTTACTAAAATTTAGGCCTAGATATTCAGCTTTTTATTGTAACAAGTTAATCATAAATCATGATCGAAAAAGAAGATGCAAAAAAAGTCATCGAAGTAATTGGCAATAATTTGATAGGAGTCTCACATGATTCAAGTAGTTTTCAGAAATTACCTGACTCATTTTGGGGATATTTTGCACGGGGTCACGATAAAAAAGGGACATTTGGAGTAATTGTCACATATTCTGAAGAGGGAAAAGACGTTGATGAATTAATGAAAATGTACGAAGAATGGGCAAAACAAAATAAACCTCAGAAAGAAAAATCTACCTGATCAATGTTTTAAAATTTTGAACAAATGTTGTCAATTACACTCTAATGCAATTTGCAAGTTATCAACATTTTGCCTCATTTTTTCAAAGTATGTTGTACTTGGATCATCACGTTCAGAAAGAGATTCTAATGGACTAAACAACAAGATATCTCCTCCCAATTCAGCGGCTAATCTTTCAGCTAGTTTTGGATTTCTGTTTTCTTCAGTGAAGAAATACTTTATGTCATTATCTTCAGCAAAGTGAATTAGTTTTTCAATATCCTTTGCAGTTACAGGAGTTTCAGGGCTAAACTCCTGTATTACTGCCAAGGTGTTGAGATCATATCTTTCTGCAAAATACGAAAATGCATTGTGGAATGGTACAAACGTGTCTTTTGCGCAAGAGGATACATCACTACGGATTTCTTGATCCAGTTGATCTAATTGGTTAGCATATGAAATAGCATTATCATGGTAGATTTCTGCATGTACAGGATCAGATTCTTGTAAGTGGTCTGCAATCGTCATTACCTGAGCTTTTGCTAAAATAGGATCAAGCCAAATGTGTGGGTCATAAGTATGGTCGATGCCTTCTCCCCCATGGTCATCATGTGCATCTTCACCAGAAACTAAATGATGGATTTCTTCTAATCCTTCTGCACCGTCAATGTGTCCATCTTCAATTTCGTAAATTAAATGTTCAATATCTTCAATTTCACCTTCATGTCCATGTCCGTCTCCTTTGTGTTCACTTAGTATTTCCTCAATTTCTTCAATAGATTGTGATTGAGTTATTTCACCTGCTTCAAATTCTTCTATAACATGTTCAATCTCTTTGTAAAAGTCTTCAGCATGTTCATCGTGTCCATCTTCTTTTGAATGGTCATCGTGTTTATCGCCACCATGACTTCCATGTGAACTATGATCATGAGATTCACCTTCCATAAGTTCAATGCCTTCTGATGAATCAACAAATACAATATGTTCAAAATCAGAGGCAGACATAATTTCATCAAGGTATGGTTCAAAGTCTACACCATTGAAAATCACCATATCTGCTTTTGTTAATGCAGCTATAGTTTTTGGTCCCAATTCGGATGCATGAGGATCTCCATTAGCTGAAATTAAAATTCGGACATCAGCTGCATCACCTGCAACACCTTGAGTAAATTGGTACAATGGATAAAATGTTGTATAAACTAGCAATTTATCTTCAGATTGAATAACGACATCATTTTCAGCAGGTAACGGAGTAGCATTATTTTGAGTTCCCATAGATACAAACAATGCTGCAATAATCACAACAGCTGCAATTCCTCCGCCAATAATTCCAATTTGAGAACCTTTCATGCCTAAATTCTCAAAATGTTATTAATAAATGTGTAAAATGTTAATAATAGAATATATACTAAAACCAATTAATTATTAAAAATTATTAAGATGCTTAATAACTAAAAATTGAGATTATTAATGACGTAAATGACTCAAACAGAAAACATAGTTCATGGTTAAGTTTGTTCAGTACATTCAAACACAAAATCTTTTAATCAGTTTCCATTTCGTTTTTGTTTTTATTATATTTGTTATATCCTTCTTGGTTGTAACCATCTTTGTCATATCCCAGATGATCATATCCATCTTCATCAAATCCATTTGAATCATATCCATCTTCATCAAATCCATTTGAATCATATCCATCTTTGTTGTAACCTGTTTCACCATATCCATTTGCATCAAATCCATTGGAATCATATCCATCTTTGTTGTAACCATCTATACTGTAACCATTTTTGTTGTAACCATCTAAGTCATAGCCATCTTTGTTGAAACCATTTTTGTTGTAACCATCTTTGTTGAAACCATTTTTGTTGTAACCATCTTTGTTGAAACCATCTTTGTCATATCCTTTTTTGTTGTAACCATTTGTATCAAAAGGGTTTTTTGTGTCAATGTGTATCCCATCTATCGAGAAACCTCGATTATCATATCCATCTTTGTTGTATCCTTTTTTGTTGTATCCTTTTTTGTTGTAACCATCTTTGTTGAAACCCTTAAAATCAAATCCATCTTCATCATATCCTTCTTTGAAACCATTTTTGTCATATCCTTTTTTATCAAATCCTTTTCGGTCATATCCTCGTTTATCATATCCTTTTTTGTCATACCCATTTCTATCAAATCCATTTTTGTCATATCCTTTTTTGTTGTATCCACTTTTAGAAAATCCATCTCTATCATATCCATCAAGATCATAGCCTTGTTTGTCAAATGTATGGCTAAATCTATCTAAGAATCCCATTATAGAACATCACAAATCCGTTTAGATAAGCATTATTGTGCCTAATAAAGTCCAAAAAATCAGATTATTTGGTTTCTTTCAAAAGTTTTCGGTAACCTTCACATTCTTTGCAAACAGGTTTTCCCTTATACTTTGGATTACCATCTTTGATCTTTAAAGTTCCAGGTGCAATTTTACAAATACAGCAAACTACCATGTTTAATGACTAAAATTTGCAATTAATAAAATTTGGTAAATTTATAGATTATCAGTAATTTGTTTTGTAAATTCAGTAGTTGTCTTATCACCACCAATATCTTTTGTTTTAATTCCAGTTTTTACTAAATCAAAAATAGTAGATTCTAGTTTTTTTGCCATTTCAAAACACTTTGGATCATTGTGTTTTGCACCAAGCCAATCAAGCATCATTTTAATTGAAAGTAAAAATGATGAAGGGTTTGCAATATTTTGTCCAGCAATATCAAATGCTGCACCATGAACAGGTTCAAACAATGCAAAAGTATCACCAAGATTTGCTGCTGGTGCCATACCTAAACCACCAACTACTTGAGAAGATTCATCAGACAAAATATCACCAAAGAGATTAGTAGTTACTACAACATCAAATTTTTCAGGTTGACGAATTAAATTCATTGCACATGCATCAACATACATTTCTTCAAATTTAATTTCAGGATAATCTTTTGAAACTTCAATACATGCCTTTGCAAATAATCCATCAGTAACACGCATGACATTAGATTTATGAACACATGTCACTTTTTTCATAGAATTACGTTGTTTTGCAGTTTCAAATGCATATTTTGCAATTCTTTTTGACGCAGCTTCAGAAATAATTCTCAAAGCAACTGCAGAGTCCCCTAGACTAAATTCTTTGCCAGTGTAAAGATCTTCAGTATTTTCTCGAACTATCACCATATCAATATCATCACGTAATGCAGGCATGTGAGGGTATGATTTTGAAGGTCGAATATTTGCATAAAGATCAAGCATTCTTCTTAAAACAACAATAACATCAGCTGCACTTTCACCTACTGGGGCTTTAAGACACACATCAGAATTTTTTATTGTTTCAACTACATCATCAGGTAGTGCTTTTCCTGTTTGTTCAAGAGCTTTATCTCCAGCAACTAATTTAGAAATTTCAAATTCAATTCCATATTTTTCCTGAATTGTGTTCAATACTGAAATTGCAGAATCAGATAGTTCAGGACCTATTCCATCACCAGTAATTAATGAAATCTTATACATATCATCACATCAATAATCAAATTCAGTTTAACTGTTTTTCCTTGAGCATATTTTTAAGCATGATTCTATTGATTCCGTCAATAACAGCTTTTACACTTGTAGTAACAATATCTTCGCCAATAGATTTTGCTGAAACAGAATTTCCTTGAGGATCCTCAACAGTGATTGTTACTTCACATAATGCGGTAGCACCACCTGATATAGATGCCAACCTATAGTCGGTAATTTTTAATTCTGAAACCTTTCCAGTAATTTTTTGAATGGCATTTAATGCAGCATCAACAGGACCTACACCATAATCAGTTCCAATGAAATCTTCCCCATCAATATTTAATTTTACAAATGCATATGGCATTATTCCAATACCGGTTGAAACGGAAAATGCTGATAGTTGAACAATTTTCTTTATTCCTTTTTCACCTAAAACATCACTTGCAATTGATAATAATTCAACATCAGTGATTTGTTGTCCTTGATCACCAAGCACTTTAATTTTTTCAAGAATTTGTTTGGATTGATCATCAGTAGTTTTTACTCCAAATTCTTCAAGCATAGCATTCATTCCATGAATTCCAGCATGTTTTCCGATTCGAAGTTGTCTTGTTCTACCAACTAATTCAGGACTAATTGGTTCGTAAGTAAGAGGATTATTCAAGACACCGTGAGTATGAATACCAGATTCGTGTCCAAATGCATTATCACCAACTATGGCCTTGTTTGGTTGGACTTTAATTCCAACAATTTTTGAGATATATCGAGAAGTATCGTAAATTAATTCTGATTTGATATTTGTTTCATATTTTTGATCTTGTGGAAGACATTGTAATGCCATAGAAAGTTCTTCTAAAGAGGCATTTCCAGCACGTTCTCCAATCCCATTAATTGTTACATGTGCACATGCAGCACCAACATGAATTCCAGATAATGCATTTGCAACAGCCAATCCAAAGTCATTATGACAATGAACACTTACAGGAAGTTGTGTTGCAGCAATTGCATCTTTTGTAATTTCTGCAATATATTCAGGAGTAGAATATCCAACAGTGTCAGGAATATCAATTCTATCAGCTCCAGCTTTTGCAACATCACCAAAAACTTGTTTCAAGAAATCCCTATCGGTTCTAGTTGCATCTTCAGCTGAAAATTCAACTTGTAATCCACGAGATTTTCCGTATTCAACTGCTTCAATTGCTTTTTCAAGTGCTTGTTCTCTTGTCATTTGAAGTTTGTATTGTAAGTGAATATCAGAAGTTGCAATGAATGTATGGATATAGTTTAATCCAGAATCAACTGCAGCGTCAATATCTCCTTTTATGGTTCTAGTCAATCCTGCAATTTCACAAGATAAACCTTCACTAGTGATCATCTTTACTGCTTTAGATTCACCTTCAGAGATTACTGGAAATCCAGCTTCTATTGCATCAACTCCAAGTTCATCTAATTTTTTTGCAATAGATAATTTTTGATCTGGGGATAAAGAAACGCCAACAGTTTGTTCTCCATCTCTTAATGTTGTATCAAAAATTCTTACTTTCAAGCTCCGCTCCTTTGCAAAGCAGTAACACCGGTTCGTGCAACATCAATTATTCCAAATGGTTTTGCTAATTCTTCAAATGCTTTAATTTGATCTGGAGTAGAAGTTATCTCAACCATAATTGAATCCTTTTTCACATCATGTACTTTTCCACCATATGCATTTGCCAATTTGTTTACTTCCATGCTATCATTAGCATTACTTAGTTTTAACTTAAAAATACATAGTTCACGAAAAACTGTTTTGTGCTCATCCAAATGTTTTACCTCAACAGTATCAATCATTTTATCTAGTTGTTTGACAATTTGTTCAATTTGTTTTTCATCTCCATATGAGGTAATAGTCATTCTAGAATAATCTGGATTGTCAGTTATTCCTACAGAAATACTATCAATATTGAAATTTCTGGATCTAAAAAGATGTGTAATCTTAAACAACACACCTGGTTTGTTTTCAACTAAAACAGAGAGAATAGCCCACATAATTATCACTAAGAAGGTAAAATCATATCCGATAACGAAGTTCCAGGAGCAACAAATGGTAATACATCTTCTTCAGGGTCAATTGGAATATCAATAACTGTAGCTACTTCACTGCTAATTGCAGATTTAATTGCCTTATCCAATTCATCCATGGATTGTGCTCTGATTCCTTGAGCTCCATAAGATTCTGCTAATTTAACATAATCAGGACAACCGCCTTGATCCACACCAACCATTCTTCTATCATAAAATGTTCTTTGCCATTGAGCTACCATACCCAATGTTGAATTATTCAAAACAAATACAATTACAGGAATATCTTCCAATACTGCAGTTGCAAGAGAATTTTCAGTCATACTAAAACTTCCATCCCCTGCGATATCAACAACTGGAACATCAGGTCTAGCGACTTTTGCTCCAATAGATGCAGGAAAACCCCAACCCATTGTACCAAGTCCTGTAGAACTAAAGAAAGTTCCAGGTTGAATTACATCATAAAATAATGAAGCCCACATTTGATGTTGGCCAACTTCAGTAGTGATAATGGATTCTTTTGGCAATACTTCTCTTAATTTTCTGAGAATTTTTGCTGCACCCATTTCACCTGGATGAAGTTTCAAATTTTCTTGCCAATATTCTTTAGTTTCTCTAACATGTTTGAACCAAACAGATTCTTCAGTTTTTTTGATTTGTTTTTGCAAAAGTAATTTTACCATAATTCTAAGTGAAGTACGAACATCACCAACAACAGCTAAATTGGTTGTTTGGTTTTTACCAATTTCAGCAGGATCAACATCCATATGAATAATTTTTAATCGTTTTTCAAAAGCCTCAAAGGTTCCAACAGACCTATCAGAAAATCTTGTTCCAATTGCCAAAACACAATCAGCTTCAGCCATCATTTTATTTGCTTCAGCATGACCATGCATTCCAATTGGACCTAGTGATAATGGATGGTTTTCTGGAAATGCACCTTTACCTTTGAAAGTTGTAACTACAGGAAGCATTAAGGTTTCAGCAATAGATTGTAATTCAGCAAATGCTGATGAAATAATAGTTCCACCACCAGCTAAGATAATTGGTTTTTCAGAATTAAGTAACATTTCAATTGCTTTTTCACAAGCAATAATGTCAGGATCCGTCCAAGGATGATATCCTTGAATTTTAAACTCATCAGGAAAATTCATTGGAGCTTCATTTTGTTGAACATCTTTTGGAACGTCAATTAATACAGGTCCAGGTCTACCAGTTTCTGCAATGTAAAATCCCTTTTTTACTACTTCTGGAACTTCTCCAGGAGTTCTAGGTTGAAAAGCATATTTGACAACAGGATTTGCCATTCCAATAATATCACTTTCTTGAAATGCATCTTTCCCTATCATTGCAACAGGAACTTGTCCAGTTACTGCAATCATAGGTGCTGAATCTGCTTGAGCAGTTGCTATCCCAGTTAAGATATTTGTGGCACCAGGTCCAGAAGTTGCAAAACAAACTCCAGGTTTTCTACTAACACGGCCAAAACCATCAGCCATGTGTGATGCAGATTGTTCGTGACGTACTAAGATATGTCTAATATCACATCGTGAAAATTCATCATACATTGGAAGGTTTGCTCCACCAGGTAATCCAAATACCTCTTTGACACCTTCTTTTTCCATTGCAGTCATCAAGGCTTTTGCACCAGTCATACTTTCCATAATATTGATTAAATTTTTCTCCATAATTTAAAATGTATCAAAATTTTAGGCATAAATCCAAAAAATCTAACTAATTTGCATCATTAACAAGGGCAATCAACAAGAAAATGAAAAATAATTTTAGTCAGATAGACTTAAACAGATAATTTTTAGATTTTAAATGAACATTTTGACAGATAACGAAGAAATTATCAAAATAATTGAAACATTATTTCAATCAGGAATTACCAAAGATCTTAGCAAACTAAGAGAAATTCATTTAGATGATCCAAAATTTTCAAGTTTTAGTGATTTACCACCTTATGATCTAAAAGACTATCAAACTACAATTGAATTAGAAGAATTAAGATTCATTAGTATTTCAGATTATGATTACGAAATAAAAAATCCAAAAATTAGTATTTTTGAAAATTTTGCAATTGTAGCTTTAGAATTAATGCAAAAAGGAATGTTAGTAGACAATAAAGCATACACAGGGGAACACATGATAATTAACGGACGAGCCACATTTGTTTTAGTTAAGCAACCAACATGGAAAATTGCACACATTCATTTGTCAAAAATTGATCAATAATTTTTAATTATTTTTTGTTTTGATTAGGATTTGGTTTTTTTGATTTGTTTTTCTTTTGATTAGGATTTGGTTTTTTTGATTTGTTTTTCTTTTGATTAGGATTTGGTTTTTTTGATTTGTTTTTCTTTTGATTAGGATTTGGTTTTTTTGATTTGTCATTTGCTGCTAGTTTTTTGTAAAGAGCATAGGCTTGTTCAGCATTAGAATTTCCATGAATGATTGAACGTGCTGCTTTAATCATAGCAACAGGATGTTCAGATTGCCAGATATTTCGACCCATATCAAGTCCAACTGCACCTGCTTTGATGGCATTGTAAGTTAATTGTAAAGCATCTCTTTCAGGAATTTTCTTTCCACCTGCAACAATTATTGGAACAGGACAAGATTCAACAACTTTTTCAAAATTATCACAATAGTATGTTTTAACAATATGTGCACCTTGCTCTGCAGCAATTCTACATGCCAAGGAAAGATATCTTGCATCTTTTCCTAATTCTTTTCCAACAGCAGTAACTGCTAAAACTGGCATTCCATATTTTTCAGCTTCATTGACTAGTTTACCTAAATTAACAATAGTTTGATATTCATATTTTGAACCAACAAAAATAGACATTGCAACACAACTTGCATTCAAACGAAGTGCGTCCTCAAGTGATACTGTAATATCTTCTTGAGACAAATCATCACCAATAATACTAGAACCACCAGAAACTCTCAAAACCATTGGAGTTTCAGAAGTTGGATCAACAGAAGTTCTTTGAACTCCTCTTGTGAGCATTAAGGAATCACAGTGTTTCAATAAAGGTGCTATCACTTTTTTTGGATTTTCTAATTTTTCAGTTGGACCAAGAAAATATCCGTGGTCAACAGCCAACATTAATGCACGATTATTGTGAGGTTTGATAATTCTAGATAATCTATTTTGTAATCCCCATTCCATTTCTCTTCGATTTTGAAATAAAAAAAATACCTTTCTTAAGCCTTTCTTATTTTGTAATGAT
>JACENB010000170.1 GCA_013867245.1 Nitrosopumilaceae archaeon | reverse complement strand
GAGGTCGGTATTTTTCAGACCACATCAATTTTATCACTTTCTTGGAAGATTTTTGTTCAAATCTGACCAGATGTTTTCTTCTTGTAATTTCTTATACCAGAATTGATTGTAATGTTCAACAGTAAGAAATAGGAATTCTAAAAATTTGGTATGTGAAAAATTATCAGGTAATTTTTCTAGAGCATCTCTTGCTTCCCTCAAATAGGATTCACTATGTTTCATTGTTTCTTCAAATCCACGTTTTGCATCATTGAATTTTAATGAATAAAACAATGGCCAAGAAGGAATTTTTGCAGCTCTATCTCTAATACTATCTTCAATTTCATTTCCACACCCTACAGATTCAGCAGCTTTTGCCATTCCAGTGTAAAAAATATCAGCCAAAGGTGGACGATTTAGAGCCATGTTTCTACCAGCAGTTCCCATAACAGAACGATATTTTTTGTAACTTTCAACTAGTTCTTCTTCAGTAATTTCAGTTGGTTTATCTTTTAATTTTGTATCAAGGTATTGTCCAATTCTTGCTTGTTTAAAACCCTCTTCAAATTCTTTGAGCACATCTTCGCCACCTTTTGAAATTTTTTCTCTTGCAAGCTTCAAAATATATGGATTCATCAATTTGTAATCATCTAAATATTCCAAGTCTTCATCTTTATCTACAATTCTATCCATTGGTTCACTAAGATCAATTGCAATAATGTGACCGTCAACAATATCTTCCCTCATTGTAGTGTTTTTATCATCTTTGAAATAATCTGTTGATGCATCAAAGAGACCATTAAAAACAGGAAATGTCATTTTGACAAAATTTGAATTTAAAATTCTAAGTACTCTATCATGTAAGGTGTCAAAATCTTGTAATTTAGATTTGATAGGCTCAATTTCAGATGCATTTAGAATGATTTCTGTTGAACCTACTTCTTCGGCGAATTGTTGTTGAGTAGTATTTGGAGATTCATCAGCATTAATTTGTTCAAATAGATTTTTTGCAAATCTTTGAGCAAATGTAGGAAATGCATCTTCAGCCTCTTGTTTATACTGATTAAATAATTTGAATCCCTTGGATTTGAATAAACCCTGTTTGATGATTTGTTTTCCAGGTTTTGTTCCCATTAAAGCACTTTTACTAAAAATTGATTCGTCTTTTCCACTCACATTCAAAATTCAATGTGTTGTTATTTATGCTTTCAAGACAAAAATTTTCTTCACTTAAATTACGAACCAAGTATATTTTGTTATGGAAATAATTGAAATTCTTCGTGAAGTTTCAAATAGGATTTATGAAAACGTAAAAGATCTTGCAGGCACTGAACATGCTGCAGGTGATTTTGGAAGAGGAGCAGGTGGAGATATTTCAAGGAACATAGACATTATTGCTGAAAAAACAGTTCTGGATTTTCTAAAAGAAATTAATTTTCCATGTGTAGTTTTAGGTGAAGAGTGTGGGAGAGTTGAATTATCTAAAGACCCTAAAGGTTATGTGATAATGGATGCAATAGATGGTTCTGCAAATGCAGTAAGGGGAGTGCCTTTCTTTTGTAGTTCATTGGCTTTTGCGACAGAAAACAAACTTAGTTCCATTACTGATGGGGTAATCACAAATCTTCACAGTGGTGAAATGTATTGGGCATCAAAAGACAAAGGTTCGTATTTCAATCAAGAACAAATGAAGGTACACAGTAAAGATCCAATTTACAAAATTGTTGGAATCAATACATCAGGAGCATCAACTGAATTAATGAAGAAACTTCATCCAATATTTGAAAATCATAACCATACAAGACATTTTGGAGCAAATGCACTAGAAATGGCATTATTTGCGAGAGGATTAATGGATATTTTTATTGATTTACGAGATAAAATTAGAATTCAAGATATTGCGGCAGGTTATTTGATTGTCAAAGAAGCTGGGGGATTATTGTTAGATGCAGATTTGAATCCATTAGATGCAGATCTAAGTTACGACACAAGAGTTTCTTTTATTGCAGCTGCAAATCAGAAAATTCTTGATGAGATAATGTCACAGATCAACGAATAAAATTTCAAATTTTCGTTAGGAAATTAATTTTTTCATCAAGTTTAACAGAAATATATTTATCCAAAGTAGCGAAAAATCTTGTGGTATGGTTTCTGAGACAAAAGCCAAGGTCATTTACAGAGAATTATTGAAAGAGGATCTTGTGATTATTAGATTACTTCCAGAAGGAGGAATGCCTGAATACAAAACGGGTCAATTTTTGACAATAGGAGTTCCAATACCAGCAGAGAAAAAGATTGTTAGAAGAGCATATTCAATTGCATCACATGCTGAAAATAGAGATTATTTTGAATTTGTAATTAGATGGGTAAGAAAACCACTTCCAGGTAGAGTTACAACAGAATTGTTCTATGCAAGTGTAGGTGATGAAGTTTGGTTAGGGGATCCAAGTGGAACAGCATTACAAATTAGTGATGTATTACCAAATGGACAAGAGGATAAGAGAAGAGTAATTTGTGTTGGTGGAGGTACTGGAATTGCACCATTTGTTGCTTTTGCAAAACATTTCCACGATACAAATGACAAAAGAGAAGTTGTTGTTTTACATGGTGCAAGTTATGTTGATGAATTAAGTTACAAACGTCTCTTTACTGATTTAGAGAATGAAAGTGAAAAAAGAGGAAGAGATCAATGGAATTTTAGATACAGAGCAGCTATTAGCAGACCAAAAGAATTTTTCAATAGATCATGGAATGGTCACGTAGGCAGAGTTGAATCATTCTTTGCACCTGATAAAAAAACCGGATTATCACCTGTAGAAGAGATGGTGGGAGAAAAAATTACTCCTGAAAATACAATCATCTACATTTGTGGTTATCAAGGAACCATAGATGGAGTAATTGATTCTCTAGGACCCCAAGGATTTGTTACAGAACATGAAAAGAAGCCAGACGGAAGTTTTGGAATCAAGTTTGAATCATACGGGTAGAAAACAGGAATTCAAGTTTTATTTTAAGATCTTTTACCACGATGCCAAGATTACCTGTGGATTTTTATAGTGAGACTTTTTTTTCAAAAGTATGACAGAACTCAAATGTAGAGATTACGGTTTTGAGTGTGATTTTGTAGCTAATGGAGAGACAGAACAAGTTATTGAAAACTTTAGAAATCACACTGAAGAAGAACATGGAATTGATTATTCTAAAGAAGCAATTATGCAATTTCTATTGAGAAAACAGGGTCTTTAAGAAAATTAATTTTCTAATTTTTGCATTCTAACTGACAATACAGGAAGTTCTTTGTCTATAATTTTTTCAACTGCAGGAACAATACCTTTTCTAGCTTTAACACTTTCTTCATAGAGTTCAGCAATTTGATCTCTAAACAATAATTTGATTCCTGGAAGAGAGGTAATATCCTCATTTACGGCTCTTGGCTCTGAGATATCCATGATCAGAGTACCTTTCTTCTTTTCTTCCATAACTAGTCTAATTCTTTCATGAGTGATTATGAAATAGTCTGCAGTTGTTGCAACAAATACTATATCATATTTGTCTAAACCTGCTAAAGCATCTTCAAAGTTTACAGGAGTTCCACCAACAACTGTTGAAAAACCAGTAGCCCTATCAAGAGTTCTGCTTGCAACATCATAAGGAACTTCTTTCTTGTTGAGAGTCTTTGCAACCTGTGCTGCAGATTCACCAGTTCCCATCAACAATACCTTCTTTTTAGCATCTAAACCAGCTTTTTCATCAACCAGTTTTACTGCAATATCACCAAGAGAGATAACATCTTTCTCAATTCCAGTGGCATCTCTCATTTTTGTGGCGAGACGGATAACACTTTCAAATAATTTGTTCAAAATCTTCCCTGAAGTTCCTGCTTGTTTTGCTTTTTCAAGGGATTGAACAATTTCTTCATATACTTCTCTTTTACCTACAACAAAAGAATCAAGTCCTGCGGCTAAACGCAACAAATGAAGATAAACGTCATTGCCTTTGTAGACTTCAATTGTTTGATCAAAATGATCAATATCTATTTGTTCTAAAGAAGATAATGATACCCAAGTGTCTTTGACTTGATTTAAGATAAGTCCTTTTGCTTCATCTCTTCTTGCATCTGGAGAATCTTCATCTTCAACATTACTTACCGTAAATATTTCAACTCTACTTGCAGTTTGAATAATTATACATTCATCAACACCTGGAATTTTTTTGAATTCCTCACATGCAGCAGACACATCTTTGAATTCAAATTTGGACAAAGAGTGTATCGGTACGTTTTTGAAAGTCACTCTTGCATTCATTACATCAAAACTAACGTTACCCAAAGCACATCATCCTCATTTAGCTGCTATTTTGTCTCTACCACCGTGAGCTGTTCTAAACACGTTCATACCAATAAAGTAATTTTCATGTAATGATTCTAAATAAGTAATTTCATCTTCTAAATCTTTGATTTCTTTTTCAGTTGCATCAGGATCACTCTTTAATGTTTCAAGTTTTAATTTTGTAACTTCTAAAATTTCAGCCACACCTCTTTCATAATTTGATTTGCCCTCAAATTCTGGACTAAGTACATGTTGAGGTTCATATGCAGGAGTTTGATCCTGTGGAGTTTCTGCTTTCAATGTAAGTGACTCTTGTTGTTCAGCAGTAAGAATTGGTCGTGGGAAACGATCCTCTTTTTCTAACCAAAATTCAGGTTCTCCCATTTCACGTCTAAAGATTTCCTCACCTTGGCGCTTGAAAGTATAATCAGGTGCTTTTGCAGCATCTGCCTTTACTTCAGCAGCAATTGCTTTGTATTCTTCTTCAGCAGCAGCTTCAGCTTCAGCTTTTGCTGCTTGTGCTTTTGCAAGAGCTTCTTTTACAGCATTTTCAGCTTCTTCTGCGGCCTTTGCTGCAGCTTCTGCTTTTGCTGTTGCTTCAGATGCTTGTTTTGCCTCTTCAACAGCTTTTGCAGCTTCTGCTTTTGCAGTATCTTCAGCAGATGGTTTCTCTGATGCAGAATCTTCAGCAGGTTTTGCTTCTACTTCAGATTCTTTTTTCTCTTCAGACAACAAAATAATCAAAAATTTGCCTGAATTTTAATATTCTTGTGACAAAGACTACAAATCATTAGTTTTTACATCGATAAATCACGAAAAAACAATTGTGATCGGTTTGAAAGTAATTAAATCAAAATAATGGCGCCCTCGGCGGGATTTGAACACGCGTCTCAGCCGTGACAGGGCCGAATTCTAGACCGGGCTATACTACAAGGGCACAAGTTCATTGAATCAAATTGCCAGATTAAAAGTTTCTGTCACAACAAAAAATTTTGTAAAAGACTAAATTATACACGTAAAGCATTTTTCATGAGGGTCTATGGCGCAGCCAGGTAGCGCACCGGACTTTTAATCCGGTTGTCAAGGGTCCGAATCCCTTTAGACCCGCTACTTTTCTTTTTCATCAAATTATTTCGTCAATTTGTTTTTTCAAATCTTCAAGAGAAGAATTGATTTTATTTTCTCTATGAGTAAGATCAGTTCTAAAATCATTAATTTTTTTGAGTCTATCTGAAATCATTCGTTTTTGTTCATCATATCCTGAAGAACCATATGATTTTCTCTCCTTTAGAGAGGATACTACAGTTATAGAAGAAATGATTTCTGAGACTAGTTTAGGATCAACTTTGGTTTCAGCCACAGATTTTTTGATATCAGATGAAGTAAGTTTTGAAATTGGTTTTTTTGATAAATGTGCCAATTGTGTTAAAGAGCCAGCAATTTGATGGGTTACACGGAATGGTATTCCTTCTTTAACTAATTTTTCTGCAATATCTAATGCAATAAGATTACTAGACTCTGTCACTTTTTTCATTTGTTTTTCATTTACTTTCAAAGTAAGAAGCATTGATTTGAAAATCAAAAGTGCATTAATTGAAATTTTTGACGTAGACCAAATTGAAGATTTTATCTGTTGCAAATCACGTCCATAACCAGAAGCCAATCCTTTCACGGTAGTTAAAATTGCAGTAAGATTTCCAATTACCTCAGCTGTCTTTCCACGAGTAAGTTCTAAAATATCAGGATTTTTCTTTTGAGGCATTACACTTGAAGGAGAGGTAAATTCATCAGCTAATTCAATAAAAGAAAATTCAGAGGTGGACCAAATTACAAAGTCTTCAGCAATTTTACTTAGGTTAGTCATCAAAATGGAGATCATTGAGACATACTCTGCCACAAAGTCACGTGTACTTGTTGCATCAATTGAATTTTCAACTACATCATCGAATCCTAGCATCTTTGCAGTACTGTGTCTATCAATTGGAATACTTGTTCCGCCAACAGGCCCTGCTCCCAATGGACTTTGGTTAATTCGTTCAAATGTTCCATAGAGTCTTTGAAAGTCTCTTGACAAGGCATCTGCATGTGCAAGAAGGTAATGAGAAAACAGACCAGCTTGAGCTTGTTGAAGATGAGTATAAAGTGGCATGATGGTTTTTTGGTGATTTTTAGCCACAGAAACTAGTGCTTCAATAGTATCTAACAGACAATTACAGATAATGTTAATGTCATCTCTAATTTTCATTCGAATATCTAAAACAACTTGATCATTTCTTGAACGTGCAGTGTGCATTTTACCGCCACTTTCCATTCCAGCTCTTTTGATAACTAGTGCTTCAATTAATTCATGAATATCTTCAGCACCAGATGATGAATCAAATGTTTCATCTTTTAAGATCTCTAAAGAAGAAAGAATCTTTTTTGCATCATTTTTTGTGATTATATTTTGTTGATATAACATCAAAACATGAGCTTGACTTCCAACAATGTCATAAAAGGCAATTGCAGCATCATCATCAATGGATGAAACATAATCTAAAGTAATATCACTCAAATCATTTCCAAGACGTGAACGATACATTACCTAAGGTTCTAGAATGGTTATATATAGCATCGACGCTTTTGCCC
>JACENB010000107.1 GCA_013867245.1 Nitrosopumilaceae archaeon | reverse complement strand
AAACTATCAAAAGGTCTAAAATCAATCGGATATGAAATTAGTTCTAAATCACAAATCATACCAATTATCATAGGAAAGGAAAAAACAGCAATGGAATTTGGAAAATTTTTATTTAAAAATGGAATATTTGCTCAACCTATCAGATATCCAACGGTTGCAAAAAATCAAGCTAGACTAAGAATTTCAGTCACAGCATGGCTAAAAAAATCAGATATAGAAGAGTCCCTACAAATATTTGAAAAAGGTTTTAAGAAATTTAATTAATTATCGTGATTGGTCCATACCGCCAAAGTCCAAGTTTAATGGATTAGCTGGAGAGCCAATAATTACAGCAATGGTGACTAGTATACCTAATGAAATGCCAACAATTACAAATCTCATATTCATAAATTGTATCCAAAATACCTAGATAAAAAGGAGCGTATTAGAAACAGACAAAATTTGTAATAAGGCTTTAAAATAAAAATAATGAATTTAACATATGGCTGACCCTACAGTACTAATTGCATTTTCTGCAGGTCTAGGATCATTTATTGCTCCATGCATTTTACCTATGATTCCAGCCTTTTTGGCATATATTTCAGGAACAACATTAAACGAAATAAAACATGATCAAAAAAGTAATTTTCAAATTAATAGAGTAAGCATTATTGCAAATACAATATTTTTTGTATTAGGATTTTCAGTTGTTTTTTCAACTTTAGGGGTTTTAATTAATAGTATTTTATCAAGTTCGGTTACTCAATTTTTAGGAGATTTAAATTCAATTGCAGGAATAATTGTGGTCATATTTGGAGTATTCCTATTGCTATCCCAAAAAATAAATTTTATAAATAAAGAAAAAAAAATTCAGATTAAAAAATTCAGATCAAGTTATCCAATGTCTTTTGTATTTGGTTTAGCATTTGCAATTGGATGGACACCATGTGTTGGTCCAATATTGGGAACGATTCTAACATTAGCTGCAACAATACCATCAGTTTCATTCAGTTTATTATTAGCATATTCAGCAGGTTTGGGAATTCCATTTATTTTAATGGGAATATTTTTTTCAAAATCAACAAGAATAATTTCTTCCATGACAAAACATCTAAAATATTATAATTTGTTAATTGGTGGATTAATCATAATGTTAGGAATTTTGATATTTACAAATCAACTTGCATATATTGCAAATTTTCCATTACTTAATGAGATTGTGATGTTAGGATGAATTCAGAAATAAAAAACATATCCATTTTTGGTGGAATTATAATATCAGCAGTGGTATTTTTAGGCATAATTTTTGTGGGATTAGATGATTTATCATTACAAAATCAAGGTTCAACAACAGGAGTATTTTTGAACATTAATGATTCAGGAGTAAAAAAAGCACCTGAACTAGTAGGAATTGAGTATTATCTCAATACAACACCTGAAAAATTAGAGCAAGAGATGGATAACAAAGTTGTACTTTATGACATATGGACCTACAGTTGCATTAATTGTATCAGAACATTACCATTCATTACATCATGGGATGAAAAATATTCTGATGAAGGTTTGTTAATTATTGGCATACATTCACCTGAATTTGAGTTTGAAAAAGATCCTAGTAACGTACAAGATGCAATAGAAAAATATGAAATTGATTATCCAATAGTCATGGACAACAAAATGGAAACTTGGAAGGCATTTGAAAACAATTACTGGCCAAGAAAATACATTGCAGATCATGAAGGAAATTTAAGATATAATCATATTGGAGAAGGTGCATATGAAGAAACTGAAAAAATTATTCAACAATTACTTGATGAAAGAGCTCAGTCAATGGGAATTAAAACAGTATCAAACAAGGAATTAGTTAACATTGAAGAATTTGAACACACACCATTTAGAACTCCAGAATTATATTTTGGATATAAATTTGCACAAAATAGAAATAATTTAGGAAGTAATGAAGGATTTCAGCCAGAAAAAATTGTAACGTATACAGAGCCTAAAAAAATAGAATTAAACAAATTCTATCCGGTAGGAGATTGGAAAAATCATTCAGACAGTATGGAATTAACTAAAAGTAATGGAAGTATCAAAATGTACTTTGAAGCAAAAGAAGTCAACATTGTAACAAATAACTATGCAGAAGTAGAAATATTCCTTGATGGAATTCCTCTCAATGAAAAAAATGTTGGTAACGATGTTTCATTAAATAGTAAATTGATTGTAAGTGATCCTGGAATGTATAACATCATTGATAGCGAAAATAGCATCTCAGGCATATTAGAAATGAATATTCAAGGCAAAGGATTTCAAGCATTTACTTTTACGTTCGGATAAGATGTAACCAGGTATACTGTAACCGAAGGTACACTAACCAGAGTTACAAATCTGTTTAAAAGAAAAAAATTAAGAAAAATTACGAAATCAGTATGATAAGTAATTCATGGAATAAAACAGAAGGAGAATCAATATCTCAAAAAGTAATGGGTAAGGTAAAGCCTGATGAACCACTAAAAAATAGAATTGATTTTGCTCAGAAAAAACTACAATCACAAATTACAAAATTATCAGGAATTAATGAAAAATTACAAGCAAAACATGATAAAATTTTTGAAAAATGTGTTAATGCACAGAGAAATAACAAACCGGTTTATGCACAAGCATACGCAGGAGAATTAGCACAAGTTAGAAAAATGAAAAACATGGTAAGTGGGGCAAAACTATCCATGGAGCAAGTTAAACTCAGATTAGACACTGTTTCAGAATTAGGAGATGTTGTTGTAACATTGAGTCCATGTATGTCAATAATTAAAGGACTAAGTCCATCATTAAGTGGAATTATGCCTGAAGCAAATGCTTCAATGCAAGACTTATCACAAATACTTGGAGATGTCATGTCAGGATCATCTGTCGGAATGGAAGACAACTTTACTACACAAACTGAAACAAATTCAGACACACTTGCAATATTAGAAGAAGCACACAATGTTATTGCTGGACAAACAAAATCATCAATTCCAGAAGTTCCAACAGAATTAAGACAACAAGTAGCACAGAAAAAAGCAGATATCTTCATTTAGAATTAACTAATACATAGTTACTTTGATTTCTTTTTACTCTTTTGAATTAGAATTTTTTTAATTCTAGATATTGTTGGATAACTATAGCCTCTGCGACGGTAATTTGAAATCATCATTTTCCAATTTTTTAATCTCCATTGAGCTTGTTCAGTAGTAACCGAATGCACTTCTTTTTGAACAATACTTTTTCTTCCAACTTTTAAAGTTCCAGAATCTTTAGCATGCCATCTACTTTTTGCAAATTTAAGGCCAGTAATTATTTCATTAACAGGCATTTCCTTGAAATATTCTTTTAGTTTTTTTAATTCAAGATCTGTAGGTTTTTTTGAAATTGGGAGTTCAACACTAAATTTTGCCATAAAATTCCTAAAACATCATAACTTAAGAATTTTGAAAAATTAGAATAATTAATTAGATTCAGGAATAAAATTATCAATTATCAACTAAAGTTTCTAAAGATAATCCAAAATAGCCACTATTTGATCCATTTAGGGATTTCATTAATTCAATTTTTAATGATCTCAATTCTTTGTTATTTTTCATAATTAGTGTACAAATAAACTAGAAATAATATTGTCTTTTTAATTTGGGTAAACCAATAGCTCGTAGTCAATTAACTAATTTATGAAATTATTAAAAAATCCTTTTATGACAAAAATAAAGTAGAGCAAGAGAGATGAAGTTTTGCCCAACATGCGATACAAAACTTTCAAAAAATATGAAAGATGTCGCAGCTCCAGGAATATGTCCAAAATGCAATCCTGAAAAAATTATTCCAAGAAAACCAACATATGGAGTCAATTATTCAGGAAGAACAAAACAATGTTCCAAGGGCTGTGGTTCAGAAATTTACTGGGATGATGAATTCAAATCAGATAGTGGTAAATTCATTCCTCTTGATGCAAGAACAGATGAGCCACATAGTTGTAATGGTCCAGAAATTTCAGCAGGTTATTTTCCAGATGAAATAAAAAATATTGGAAAGACAGTAACTCCTAAAAAAATTAAAACAGAATTAAAAATTTCAATACCTGAAAATATTTTATTTGACGTAAATAAAATACCAAAATTAGAAGTTGATAACGACATAATTATTCATGAATTAGTAGAAGGTCATAGGAATCAAACATTAGCAATTATTCATTATGAGAAATTACTTTCATTAGAGCCAGAAAAATTACCAGTAGAAAATCTCAAAGATGTTTTATCAACAAAAATTATCAAAGGATTAAAAAAATATGGTTTTTCAGGAGTTCTACCATTTCAAAATGAATCAATTCGGTCAATTTTAAATGGGGATAATTCAATTATTTCTGCACCTACAGGTTCAGGAAAAACAGAGGCATTCATAATTCCAATTTTACAAAAAATTTTAGAAAATCCAATTGAAGGTGTTTTTGTATTATTGGTGTATCCATTAAATGCATTAATCGATGATCAAGTTTCAAAAATTTCAGATTTAATAGATAAATGTGAATTAAATGACATAATTTCTACATATTCAATTCATGGTGGGCAAAATTCACAATACAAAGATAAAATAATTTCAGAATCATATAAGAAATCAATTATTCTAGCAACAAACTTTGATTTCATTAATTATCATTTAATTTTACAAGATAAAAAATGGAATCAATTATTTAAAAATGCAAAAATAATTGTAATGGATGAAGCACATTCATACACTAGTTTTCACGGCTCTAATGTTTACCATGTATTAAAAAGAATGAAAAACTATATGAATAAATTTCAAATCATAGGAGCATCTGCAACGTTAGATAACCCTAAAGAATTTTTTTCAAACATGTACGATTTACCTGAAAAATCTTTCACATATATCAAAAGTGAGTCAAAAAGAAAACAAAACATGCATCGATTTTTCATCATGCCAAGAAAATATGGTCAAAGAACAACTATGGAAATGATTACAACAATATGCAATAAAAAAAAATCTAAACAATTAGTATTCAGTAATAGTCATAATGATGCAGAATTTTTAGCATCAAACGTAGAATCTATGAATGAAAAAATAAGAATACAAATTCATCGTGGTGGTTTAGAACAAAAAGATAGAAAGTTGTATGAATCACAAATGAAAGAAGGGGAATTAGATATTTTATCATGTACGCCTACATTAGAGCTGGGAATTGACATTGGTAATGTAGACGTAGTAATTTCAGCATTCAAAAATGAGTACGATTCATTTATTCAAAGAATTGGAAGAGCAGGAAGAAAAGGACAAAAATCATATGCAATCTGTGTTTTTGATCCAGAGGATGCAGCATGTCATTATTTTGCACGAAATATCCCTGCATATCTGAATCAAAATCATCATGTTGAAATTAACAAAGAGAATTCCATAATTTCAGAAAAACATACTGTGTCAATCGGAATGGAAAAACATGCAGCATTAGAATCAGATAAATCCAAATTTTTTGATTTTGCAAATAGTATTAATCTAAGAGGAGCATCGGGAGAAATCACAATTTTTCACAACTCAAAAAAAATTGGAACCAGAGACACACCTGTGGGATATTATCAACTTCATCAAAATGGAATATATCATTTCAATAAAGAAAATTATCAGGTAAAATCAATAAATAAAACTGAAAACGGTGCAAATGCATTTTTAGAAACATCTAATGAAATTCACAAAAGGACTATTCCTATTGTGAAGACATCATTAATGCAAGTGACAGAAAAAGACTCAATTAAAAAAGAAATTAATTCACATGTAAAAAAATTATCATTACGTTATGGATTGATAAAAATAGATAGAACAATTACAGGATATCTAAAAGGAAATTATAACGATACGTCAGATAAGTTTGAAACGTTTGATGGAAAAACAATATCAAATTGGAATAATTTTAGTTGGAGTTCAAAACATTATTGTACGAGTATTACTGTACCAACTGAATTCACATCTAAAATAAATGGAGATGTAAAAAATTCATTTACGTCAGATTCAAAAATACATACAATTACTCATGTTTTAGTTAATGCAAGTAAAATATTGACAAAATCAGAATCAAATGATATTGACGCATATTATGAAAATGGAATTATTCATTTGTTTGACAACACATCAGACGGGTATAATGGTTGTAGTAAAATAATTTATGAAAATTTTGAAGAAGTTATGAAAACTTGTTTTGATTTGATTAGTGAATGTAATTGTAAAGAAGAATCAAATGCGGATCAAGAATCAGCATCAGAGGAATGGGGAGGGTGTCCAAAATGTACATTTACAACAAATTATTGTCAAACAAAAAACAAAAATTTATCAAAGAAATCAGCATTAGATTTTTTTTCAATTATGTGTAGTGCAAGTAAATGAATTCACTAACAAATGCAGAATTATTTGCAAAGACAAAACATGGAGGAAAACTGAATGTAATTGGTGTCTCATACTCAAATCACTTAGAAAATGTTGTGAATAGGCTCAAAAGCTTAGGGGTAATTGATGAGGAAGTACTTTGTGCAGGATGGTTACAAGGTATTTTGGAACACACTGACACAAGTTTTGATGAATTGTTTGAAAAATTTGGTAGAAGAGTTTCAACATTAATTTTATCATTAACAGAAACCAAACTAGTAATTGATACAAATGATAATTCAACATTATCGTTAACAAAAAAAAGAACTATTTCAAAAAAACAAAGACAGAAAGAATATGGAATGAAGATCAAAGAGTCAGAGTTAGATGCAAAATTAATTAAATTATGTGACATATCAGCAAACTTAAGTGAATTAAAAAATCAAGTGATTTCAAAATCTAAAAAAAGACGTATTTTAAGGGAATTAAGATATTATCTTTTAATAATTGAAAAAGATCTTGCAGGACATACAAAATATCCACAAATAATTACGTTATTGGAAACAATTAATCAAAATTTGAAAATTCAAAATAACAACA
>JACENB010000088.1 GCA_013867245.1 Nitrosopumilaceae archaeon | reverse complement strand
CTTCCTCAGCTGCAATTACATCTGTAGCAGATTCAAATACAATTTCTTTTTGACCTGTCTTCCATGTTACTTCTATTACAGAAGATAATGCACTGTATTGTGATTCTTGTTGAGGAGTACTACTGAATACTTCATCTTGGAATCCATATAGTCCATCTCCTTTAACTCCATTTTTGAAAACAAATATTTTTTGAAGAGTATCTTCTGGAACATCAGCTAGAACAGTTGCAAGTTCTACATTCCATTCTTGCTTTTCTGATAATTCCTTTGCATATTCTTCATCACTTCCATCAGTAATAATATACAAAACTTGTTCACCGGCATAGATTCCTTTATGCATTGGAATTGTGGCTGGAACATTTGCCCTTGAAAGTAATGATGTTGGTTCTTCTTTTTCTAATTCAATTTTTTGCATAATGATTTCAGTTGGTTGTCCTCTTATCCATCCATCAACACTTACAGTAGAAGTAAATGGTTCTGAATTTGGTGAGTGCAAACCAAGTGCAGCTCCTGTAAATTCAAAAGAACCAGATTTTTCTTGTAGATCAATTAGAGATAATCCATAAACAGTATCTCCATCAATTGTCCATGTAGGCTGTCCTTTTGCGTCATTTGAGTTAATTTCATGTAAAACAACAATCTGAACAGGTTCACTAGAGGTAAATGTCATAGAACCATCATAGATTGTACCCTCATTAGGCGACAAAATTAGAGATAATTGATGATTTTCATGCCCTTGACCAGGATCTTGAGATGAAGTAAAGGTCTGTGTAAAGTGGATCTTTTTTCTAGAACCTGCATCAGCAAATTGATCAGACAATGAGGATATTGTAATGATACTTGTTGCAAAAATTCCAATAATCAATATGGCAAGTAATTTTCTCAACAAGTTTCATTGAGGCTATTCCCTTAAATGATTTTATCTTAATTGATTTTGTCTAATGCAAATGCGTTATGCAATGCACGAACAGCTGAATTTGTATCAGAATTTTTAACAACAAATGCCAAGTTTAGTTCTGATGAGCCTTGAGTGATCATTGAAACATTGACTTTGTTTTTCTCAGCTGCTGCAAAGACTTTGGAAGCAACGCCTACAGTTCCACGCATTCCTGAACCGATTAGTGCAATGATTGCTACATTTGTCGTTACTTCTAGTTTCTTGATAATTTTTCCTAAAAGTTCCATTTCAAGTGAACTTACTGCTTTGTCAAGATCAGTGTTCTTGACTACTATTGTTATGCTAGATTCTGAGGGATTTTGAGATATCATCATTACATTAATTCCAGCTTTTGCTAATGTTGCAAAGATTTTTGCAGCAGTACCAGGAGTTCCAACCATACTACCACCTTGAATGTCAATTAGTCCATTGTTTCTAACATTACTAACACACTTTACAGTATTTTTTACTGAAGATGATGGTGAAGCTGTAACTAGAGTTCCCTCATTTTTCACATTAAAGGAACTTCTAATCTTCATTGGAATTTTCTTTGATAAAAGAGGCTCAAATGTGCGTGGATGAATCTGTTTTGCGCCAAATAATGCCATTTCAATTGCCTCAATGTATGATACTTCTTTAAGCAATTTTGCATTCTTGACTATTTTTGGATCTGCAGTCATTAGACCATCAACATCACTCATCAACCAGATTTCATCTGCTTTTACGCAAGTTCCAATTATTGTTGCTGAATAATCTGAACCGCCTCGTCCAAAAGTGGTGATATGACCATGTTGATCTGCACCAACAAAGCCACCTACAACAGGTATTGTTTTCTTTGAAAAAAGATTTTCCACCGTTTTTGAAACTCTTAATCTAGTTGTATCAATAAGTGGTTTAGATTCACCAAAGTTAGAATCAGTTACTATTCCAACCTCTTTTCCAGTTAGTGGTACTGATTTTTTCCCAGAATCATTAACTGCCATTGAAACTAGTTTTATTGATAACCGTTCACCAAATGAAAATAGATAATCCATTGTTCTAGGAGTAACTTCTCCCAATAGTACCATTCCATCAATTAATGCAACAAGTTCTGCAAAATCATCGTCAAAGTTTTTTAATAATTTTTTACGCAAGTCTGCTTTTTTGATAGTTTGTTTTGCTAATTGTTTATGTCTATTAGTAATCTTGGATGCAAGCTGTTCTGCTTTTGATTTATTTTCTTTCTTTATTGATTCAGATATTTCTATTAGATCATCTGTTGTTCCACTGGTTGCAGAACACACTACAACAATTTCATTTTTCTTTGATAATGAATTTAGATGATTAGCTACTGCTCGAATATCTTTTGCAGATGAAATTGATGTTCCACCATATTTTATTACTAGTCTCATTTCAAAATACCTGAATTAGTTAATCTTTAAATGCTTTAACTTTCCACGCGTGGAGCTAAGTAAAAGTGAATTCTACCAATATTGGCGACTTTGAATTCAATTCTAAGTGGTTTTGCGCTCGAAAATTCACATGTGATAAAGCCTGCAGTGGTTCCTACGGCTTTTACTACAGGATTTAGATATTCTAGGCTGTAGGTTCCTTCACTATCTTCTTTAGAAGAAATCTCTTCAATGTCTTCATCATCTTTGTCTAAATCAATTACAACTTCTCCAGAATCACCTTTTCCTGAAAAATCGCCTTTAGAATCAGCTGTGTGTATTGTTAGATAGTCAGATACAACTTGAACATCACCTAAAATTTTGTCAAACTTTGATGAAGACAATATGATTTTAGAATCATATGGTATTTTTGGTAATGGGGTATCTGTTGCAGAACTTTCAATCAAACGCATTTTGTATTTTTTATTTTTTCCAACTGTAACTAGTAACATGTTTTGTTCAGAGATACTAATTTCGATACTATCTTTTTTGTCTGCTCTTTTGATGAGTTTTGAGAATTCATCAATTCTTACTCCAAATTTTATATCGCTATCACATTCGTATTTTTCAAATGCAGAGTTAGGCCATGAAATATCTATAAGTGCAACATGAGATGGATCCATTCCTCTAAATGAAATTCCTTCTGCTGTTGCAACAAATGTTGCCTCTTCTACAAGAGTAGAAATTGCAGAAATGATTGCCTTTAGATCATCAGAACCACTAGTTTTTGCTCCAAAAGTCAAATCAACTTTGTTGACTTTATGTTCCAGTTAAACGTTATGCGTAATTACGCCAAGTATGCTGACATTTTGTACAGCGATAGAACTGTGTTGTTGGTTCATCTGCACTTCTTGTTTGAAGCATCCACCAAATCGCTTCATCATGTCCACATTTTTCACATTCAATTTTGATGGTTGGATGAGATTCTTCTCCCTCATTTCCTTCAAAAGCTAAAATTGATTCTTCTTGTTCTTCAGTTTCAATAATTTTTTTGGTCTGTTTTTCTTCTGCACCTTCTGTATAACCACATTTTGAGCATTGAAGGCCTGAAGTACCTTTTTTTAATTTGACCTCACATTTGGGGCAAAACTTCAATCTAATTTACCTTAAGTTTTGAATTGAATAATTGTTTGAACTCATCTGCCATTTTGATTGCTGAATCAGTGGCTTTCTTTATTTCACCTAGTGGTTTTGAACTAGAATTAATTCTCATCCAACATTCGTTAGTTAGTGGATGTTTTACAATAACACCTGCAAAATCAATATTTGATTCTTTTAGAAGTTCATGTTGAATTAGGTACAAAATTCCAATATCGGTTTCAGTGATTGAAAGGTTGATTTCTTTGGCTTCTGAACTGATCACTTGTGCGTTCATGTATTCAGAAAAAGCACTTATTGCGGATATAAATCATTATGAGCAGTAGAAATGGGAGAAAGTAGAATTTCAGACATAGAATTGGTAAAATCCAAGGATGAATACGCATCAGATGAAAATATTGAGATAAATGTCCAATTTTCAGTTGAAGGCGACCTAAGAGATGCATTTAATGAAGCAAATTGGACTGAGGCATACAACAAAAACGATGTTTCATTCAAGATGAAATGTGGCGTAAAACTGACTTCAGGAGGATTTAGGAAAAAAGAGTTGGGCAGAACAATTGATACCTACAGAAAGGCATCCATATTCTGGACTAGAAATCCTAAACTTGTCAATCCTATGAAAGATAGAAGAATTTGGGTCCAAGTGGCCAAAAATTTTGAGCCATTTATCAGACTTACAGAAGAAGAAGTCAGACAGGAATTATTTGACTTTAATGAAAAATTTGTCTTCAAAGCAGAGGACTTGGGTAAAGGGACTCACAAAATTGGTGCTGAAGCATTTGCATCTTGGCAGAAACATGAATTTACAGAACCAGGAAATGTAAAGAATAATTCTAGAGAAATTGAGATTAAAATCAATTAGGGATATAAGGAACTTTTTTGGTGAATTAGTATGGCAAAATATGATGGTTTGTTAGGACAACCACTTCTTGAAATAGAAGATCCTGATAAAGAGGGGGGCATAACTTTCATTATGAAGGATAATAGATTTCTATTCATTAAAGTGGTTGATGGTAAAATAGAGACGGTGTCAATTCCAGAATAGGTGAAAATGAATGATAGATGTTGAAGAATTCAAAATGAAAGAAATTCTAAAAATTGAAGACTCTGATTCAAATGATGAATTAACTGTAACTTTTTCAGATAATAAAATTATGAAGATCAAAATAGTTGATGGTAAACTAGTTTCAGAATCAATTTAATTTTTTACATGTTTTTCATAAAAACCAATAGCTAGTTCTTGCACTTCAGATTGTATAGAACCAGGTCTTTCTTCACGGATCATTTCAATAGCTTTTTCTGCTGAAAATTTTTGGTATTTTACAAAATAACATGCAAGTATTGTTCCAGCTCTTCCCATACCAGCTGCACAATGAACCATTACTGCTTGATCATTTGTAATTTGTTCATGTATAAAATCAACTGCAGAATCAATCTTATCCATATCAGGTGCAGTTAGATCAGGAGTTGGAACATGAAGATAGTCAATATTTTGTGTCCAATTATCAGGAAGAGCGTTTTCAGTCATAGTTACAATTGATTTTACGCCTTGGTTTACAATCCAATCAAATTCATCAAAACTTGTAGGCATACCAGAGCCTGCTAATTTTTCATCAATCAACCAAGAAAAGTTTGTTGGTTTTTTTGTAATTTTTCCATGAACCTTTCTCCACAGATTACCAGGCTTGCTCATGTAAGATGTTAACAGCTACTATATTTTTAGCATTACGAAATGTTTAATGTGCAACTGCTCTTACAGGCGAACCTGTTGCATCTTTTAGTTTAAGTGGAAGAATTGTAAAATTAAATTCCTTTAATTGGATTTTATTCAAGTTTGCCAAATTTTCTACTATCAAGATATTATTTTTTGATAAAACGTGATGAACACTAAATGATTCATCTTTTCCAAGATCTATACTTGGCGAATCTATTCCAACAAGATTTGTCTTTTTTTCTGAAAGATATCTAGCAGCTGATAATGCCAATCCAGGATTTTCCGTAAAATAATTATCTTTTTTGAGGTTTTTTTGCCAGTCTGTAAAAAAGAAGACAGATGAATTGTTAGGAATAGAACCATTCTTTTTCTCAAATTGAATAATGTCTAATTTTGTAATTGGAGAATTTTTTGACTTTTTTATTTTGATTAGAATTGCTTTTCCCATTAATCTGCCAAGTGGGATTTGGTCAATTTTTATACCATTTTTGACAAAATGAAAAGGAGCATCAAGGTGGGTTCCAGTATGAGAGCTCAGGAACAAAAGTTCTAGATTATATCCATCTTCTTTGAGATTTGACCAAGAAATGAATTGTGGGGTTGGAGAACCAGGAAAACTTGGAATAGATTTTGATATTGTAAGTGTTAGATCGATTGGTTTCACATCAATAGCACAAAATGCTAATTAATCAATTTTTGAATTATGAAAAGTTAAATACTCTTTGAGCAAAAATTTCGTGTGCCTACTGCATATGTTCTATTAAATTCTGATTTAGGATCAGATGAATCAATTATCAACGAAGTGAAGCAAATTCTTACAGATGAGGATGTAACCTATGAAGTTCAAGGAGTTTATGGGGTATACGATATTGTTTTGAAATTGTCTTCAGATGATGCAGAAAAACTACGCTCAATCATTACCAATAAAATCAGAAAAATTACCAAAGTACAATCTACTCTAACGATGATGGTTATAGAAGAGCAAGAGAATCTATAGATTCTTTATTGCATCTACTACTGACATAATTTCTGATTCAGTATTAAAGAAATGAGGTGATGCTCGTACAATCTTTTGTTCCATAATTTCTCTTAGAGCCAAGACTATGTTTTGTTTTTCAAGTCTATCAACTACTTGTTGTGAATCCATTCCATCTATGTTAAAAGATACAATACTTGTTCTAGAATCAGGATCTTCAGGTCCATACAAAATAATTTTTGGTATCTTTGATAGTTCTTCTCTTAGAAGATTTGAGAGATACTTATTTTTTTCACGGATATTGTTTAGACCAAAATCAAGTAAATAATTTGCAGAAGATTCCAATCCAACAATTCCAACATAATTTCTAAAACCTGTTTGGAATTTATCAGGAAGTTCTTTGAATGCTAGACTTGTATCATCATAGATCATTGCAGATTCGCCACCAATAGTTCTTGGCTCTAACAGTTCACTTGATTTTCTATTACAATAAAATAAACCAGTTCCCATTGGACCACAAAGCCATTTTGAACCATTAAAGGACATAAAATTACAATTTATTTTTGAAACATTTACATCAATACATCCTACGGTTTGTGCACTATCAACAAAAAAAGGTACATCGTGAAGAATTTTTGAAATTTCCTCTAGAGGTAAGATAGAACCAGTGTTGTACAAAGCATGACTTAGAGCAACTAATTTTGTTTTATCATCTATTAGTAATTCCAAGTCTTCTAGTGTGAAAAATCCATCTTTGTCAATTGAGAGATTTTTTAGAGTAATTTTTTCTTCTAGTTTTAGCCATGGGTAAAAGTTTGAATGGTGTTCATGTGACATTCCTCG
>JACENB010000058.1 GCA_013867245.1 Nitrosopumilaceae archaeon | reverse complement strand
TTAGAATACTTTTTAATTTTTTAATTATTTTTGAATACATGTTGAGGCATTTTTCATGATCCTCATCAGCTTTAGAAATCATATCTTTGGGAATTTTATCCATTGATTTGTAGTATGTAATAAGAAAGGAAAGCTGTTGAATTCTATCTAAAATTAAACTGATGTTGTCAAAAATGGTTTTTCCTTTGTTATTTAGATTTAATATCTCATCTGAATCAGATTTTAATAAATTTGATTGAGTGGATAAATTCCTATAAAACAAACTCAAAATCCCGTTAATTCCTTTCAAGTAATTTTCAACTTGATTATGAATTGTCAGATAATTTGTTGGTTCAATTGAATATTTAGTGGGACTAGTTTCATCATTTTTTATAATAAATCCTAAGGGTTCTGAATTTGTTTTAATATTATTTTTTATAATATCCATTAAATCATTCTCCGAGCATTTAAAAATATTTTTCATCTCATCTAATGTGGAAAAATCAACTTTTGTTAAATGTAAAAATATTTTTTTTTCAAGTTCAGGCTTTGTCATGTAAATACTTAAAAATCACAGGCTTTAAGGGATACAAAAATAGTTGTTAAAAATTTAAACTGGAAGTATTACTTTACCTTCAAATTTAGGAACATTGTCTTTTTCAAAAGCCTTCTCTAAATTTTCTTTTTGTAATTTAGTGACTCCTTGAACTATTGTTTTTGAAGACCCAGTACTATCAACTAATGCTAGAATATATCCACTATTATCAGTCAAAATAAAACCTGCAGATTCATCTACAAATGCATATAGATTTTCTTCTCCCACGGGTTTCCATACGTTAGATTTTGTATCAGTAAGTGCCAAAGCAGGCATTGCCTTACCATCAGTTAAAGTATTGAGATATTCACGAGCTTCTGCAACACGTTTTTGGCCTAGTTTTAGAGCTTGAAAATACTGCATATTCATCAAAATATTTGATTGTTATAAAAACATCGCAAAAGATAGTTATAGAATCCATGCCTCATATCGTTGATGCCACTAACAAATCCCGTCATAATCAAACTAAATGAAATTACAACTTTTGTACAAAACAAATCAAAACTAACTGAAGAGGAAGTTGTGGAAATTAAGAAAATCTTCAAAGAATTAGTTAAAAATGGGGAAAGATATGATGTGGATGAAATTGAATTTTGGTTTGAAAATGAGGGAAGTTGGAATGAAAAGGAACCACGTGTACGAATTACCAATTTATCAAGTTATGTACAAGACAAACATCAGCAAACAGCTCATCTAAGAATGATTACTGATGATGATTGTAGTTGTGGAAATTAGATTTTAATTAAAATTCTTGAATTAATCAATTTTTTATCGGGATTAATAGACACATTTCCATTTGAAATTATATAATTTTCTTTTAGGGTTTCATCTTCAGGTAAAAATTCATAGATAAATTCTCCTGATTTCACTTTATCAAATAATTGATATTTGTAATCATTTTCATCATCAAGATCAATTTGTTTTCTACCCAAACTGATAATTCTTGGATAAAAATCGTATTCAAATTGCTCACAGATGTATTTTTTGATTATAGATTCATCTTTACTTGAATTAACCCACCATTTAGGCGAGATATCCATATAGAATTGTAATTCTTCCATTAGCACAAATACTAACAATTTGTATTTAATTATAATTTGCCAATATGCTTAAGTTCATACAAGAATTATAGATTTATTGAATAATAGACGAGTAGGCTTATCATCAATTATTGGTTCCATAATTCTTGGAATAATTGCACTTGGTTTGGATGTTTTGCCTGAATATATCATATTTCCACTTTTGATAATTAGTGGCATTGGATTGATTTTAGGTATTGTTTTACTTAATTATAAAGTAAAACATTCTAAACGAGATAAGGGCAAATTCAAAAGAACAAATACCAAAGCATGGGATACATAATTGATAAAATTGGAAAATTCCTATAAAGATTCAGATAGATATGAAACAATCTCAATTGAATCCAAAATTAGAGAAGGAGTTTTTCATCAAGTTGTTAAAAATTTGGAAACAGGAAAAGCTGTTTCATGTTCTTGTAAATGTTGGAGTAAAGGAAACAAACCCTGTTTTGGTATGAAAACAGTAGGTTATTCTGAATCAGGTTAAATTTCTAATTGTTCTAACAATCTACCAACAATTTTAGAATTTTCATTTCTTTCATCCAATATCTGTTTAATTCGTTTTTCATTTTTTGTGGAATCTGTAATGATTTGAAAATATTCCTCATCCAGATCATTATTGGTTTGTAGTCTTTTAATCACTTCAAATAAAATCCCAATAACTTGCTTTTGTGCATCAATTAATTCATCTTTTTCAGTTTCAGACATTTATTTTTCTTCAATAATCTTTGTAAATAGTTCTTTTAATTTTTTATCAGTTATACTTCCTTTAGCTGATTCTAAAAATGGTTCTATATCTTCAATAGTTTTACCGTTTTTTTGGTAAATTTTTGCTTGTAATGCCATTTCCAATTTGTCTATTTGATGAACAAAAAGGGATTCCTTTGAACTGTTGTTTTGATATTCTTGCCAAATTTCAAGATATTGTGATTTAATTGATTCCGGCAATTGGTTGATTATTTCATTAAATGACTTATTTTCAATTTTTATCTTATTTTCTGGAGTCATTTCTTCAGGAGTAATGTCTCCAATTTTTGATTCTGCCAAATCATGTAGTAATGTCATTTTTAGAATTTTTTCTGAATCATAATTTTCTAAATCTGAAATTATCATGGCCATTATTGCCATTGAGTAACTATGATCAGCCACAGATTCAGGATTTTTTATCGATAATTTATCTATCCACCCCTGTCTAGATATTGTCTTAAGATTTGCAGAATCTTTTAAAAAATCTAAAATCATGATGTATTATTTAGAACAGTTTCTACTAATGAATTTTCATATTTTATTTTCGAATCACATAATAGTTAAGATAAATTAAGAAAATTATGAAAATATATACAAAAACGGGGGATGATGGAAATACAGGTTTACAAGGAGATTTTAGAATTGCAAAATCACATCCACGCATTCTTGCATATGGAACAGTGGATGAAGCTAATGCTATGATTGGAGTTGTTTTAACCAATGTATTGGATGATGATGTACGTGATGTTTTGAGTAGTATTCAAAATGAATTATTTTTACTAGGTTCAGATTTATCCAATCAAAATCTCAATGATTTGAAGAATAGGATTTCATTAGACATGGTTGAAAAATTAGAAAAGATTATTGATAAATTTGAATTGGAATTACCGCCAATCACAAATTTTATTTTACCTGGAGGAAATGTTGCCGCTGCTCAAATTCATCAAGTAAGAACCATTGTTCGTAGAGCAGAAACTCTGGTAGTTCAATTGAGTGATAAAGATGAAATTAATTCTAATTGTATCAAATATCTCAACAGATTATCAGATCTAATGTTTGTAATGGGTCGTTTAATCAATAAACGAAACGGTATTGAAGATATTATTTGGAAACCATAAAAAGACAAACTTTAATGCCTCATCTAAAGTATTTTTTTTAGTGCCGAGGTAGCTCAGCCTGGAAGAGCACTCGGCTGAAGACCGGGCTGTCGCTTGTTCAAATCATGCCCTCGGCACCATTTTACATCCAGGCAAATTTCCAATTATGATAGAATAACCTGCTCTTTTAGGCTCAATATGGAATAGTTTATGATCTTATGATTTGTAATATTTTAGGATGTAACACAGAATCCTATTTCCGAGTACTATATTCCCATTATAATAAATCCAAAACCCCTTTTGCAAAAGAGATCATGAGAGTGTGTGAAAATCATGCAAAAATGATTGCAGATGAAGATACAGAAATAAGAATTCAAGTACTGAATTGAGAAAAATTGAGATTAAATTACAGGATAAGGATTATTTTGATTTTCTTAGTATTTCTATAAACGAAGAATTGTCAGTTGAAGAAAATTTAAAAAATATAATAAAATATCATTTGATAATTTATAGAAATAAAAAGAAAATAAGAAATAAGAAATTATTTCCTTAACGAATTTTTTATGCATCTACTAAATTGTAGAAATTTTTGCCAGAGCTAGATTTCTCCATAATGCATTTTACATGAAGTGTTTCTTTACCAGAATTAATATCATCACGAAGTTTTTGATTAGAAAATTTCTTGACAATAGCGACACGGGTAGTATGAAATTTATTCATTTGATTGCCATCAATTGAAAAAAATTCTTTCATGGTTAATTTAACACCTTTAGTGATTTCATCACCTTGCGTGTAATGAGAATCTTCAATTTCAGTAATTGTAAAAGATTGACCATCAATTTTTGCCAATGATGCTGAATTGCTAACTACTTGATAATCTGCTAATTTTGCTATCTTATTCACCTCCCAACACAGTAAAATGAAATCAAACAAAAATAAAGTAATTCAAAAGTAAAGTGTTGACTAATACATACTGTTTTTTCAATATTTTTAAAAATAATCAAAAAATATGAAAAATAGTCAAAAACATAGAAAATAAATTTAACAGAAAAATTTGGGTAATATGATAAAAGAAGAAGAATTGAATCAATGGATAAGTGAATTTCATCCAACAGTGGAAACTGAAATAATTGAGGTATTGCGGGCACGAGTCCAATATGCAATTTTAGATGAATTAAACTACATGGTTTCGAATCAAATTGGGACTCCAGATCAAGTAAAAAAGATCGTATTAGACGAGATTACAGAGATCACAAATGACTCAATTGAGATAGATACTGAAGAAGATTGACCTAAAATAGAAGAAAAAACTACAAAATCTTTAAAAGCTACTCAATCGCAAGATTTTCGATATTAATGGCTGAAAAAAAAGTGGTAAAGAAAACAACTGCAAAAGCAAAGAAAACAACCACTAAAGCAAAGAAAACAACCACTAAAGCAAAGAAAACAACCACTAAAGCAAAGAAAACAAAAAGTAAAAAAATCAAAGATGAGCCTAGCGGAGATAGTGGAATAGTGATTGTGGATGATGATTTAGTCATAGATCAAGAAAAAATTAATGAAGAGCGAAGAGCATATCTTGAAGAAGCCAGATCTCAAGAAGCCACAGACTAGAAACGTAATAATTGGTTTAGAAAATACGTTGGCACATATTTACCAAATTAATGTCAGTAAAACTCAGAAAAACCATTTTTTAAAACAGAAATTATTTCTTTAAACAGACACAAGTACAGTCAAACATTCCAGCTTTACCCATACATTGTTCATGATATGTATCAGAGCATTTAGTGCAAATTACCATACTAATCCAAATCTCCTTTTGTATGAGTTCTTTCATGAATAATGACTTTTTCAAAAGTATCAGAATATCCACTCCATTTGAAACTACAATTACGACATTTGTAATTCATTTTATTCACATTTACCTATCTTTTGTGTTTCAAATTCTTTGAATGCGTTTACATCATTTGCTACTCTGGTTTTACCAAAAGCAAAATTTGATTTTTTAATGATTTTTTTGAACATACTAACCCATGATTTTTACTCATATATACCGGCGTATTGAACGAAAATATCCTTTTTTAAAAATTAGAAATTAATTTATCAAACACCAAACGTTTGAGATTTATTTTCTGTTAAATTTTCTATCTAACATAGCGATAGCAATTCCAAAACCTATCAAAACAACAGATGCAATCCTAACATAATCAAATCTTTCTTCAGGCATTATAATACCAACAACTGTAAACCAAGCTCCAAACACAAGAACTACTACTGCTACAGCTTTTCCTAATGTACTCATTTCTAATTTGATAGTGTCAAAGTGTCATTAGGATTACAAATTCCAATATTGCATAGGTTCTGGTAACCATCATCAGTTTCACCTTTATCATACGTTATTGCACAGCACTCATGATACACATGATCATTTCTAATTGTGACTTTATGATTCAATTCAATTTCTTTTTTGCAATAGACACAATTCATCTTATTACTTAATCAAAGAAGTTTTAAAATAAAAAAGACACTCGGCCCTACTGTTATTGATTACAAAAGAAACACCCTTTTTTAAAAATCAGAATAATTCTTGAAAAATAGGCATGAAAATGTAAACTGTGCCTGAGTCCATCATCTTTCTTTAGATATATCCTAGAAATATTTATCAAATTGATTCACATAAAGTAGTCGTGTATGCATTATGTTTGATTACTGTTAAGCCAGGAAAAGTAGATTCAGTAGTTGAAATTTTAAAGAAAAAACGTAAAGTTGTAAAACAGGTAATGGTAGTTACTGGAAGAGCAGATATCAGTGTAATTTTACAAGGAAAAATGGATCAAATCAATCAAATGGTAATTGATTTTAAAAAAATTAAGGATATTGTTACGACGGAGACTCTAATTGAAGTGGAGGTAGATTTAGGTTGGTAAAAGCAATAATTTTAGTAAAATCTCCAAAAAAATTAATTGCTGTTAAATTAAGAAAATTGACAAAAGTTTCAAATTCATTTCCAACAAGCGGACAATTTGATGCAGTTGCAATAATTGATGTTCAAGAATTAATTGAAATTAAAGAAGTGGCAAATCAAATTCAAAAAATTAGCGGCGTTGAAAGAACTGAAACAATGGTTGAGGTTCAATAATTGATTTCAAAATAATTTAAAAAAATAAAATTAAAATGGTAATTGATTTAAGCAACTTTCACCCATATTCTTTGTGAATATCAAAAAAGTTGGAAATGTAATATTGGCAGTCCAAGATTTAGACAAGTCAATACAATTCTACAATGAAATAATTGGTCTTCCAATTAAAGACCAAAGAAAAACATGGGTAGATTTAGGTACATCCGGAGCTTTGTTGAGTTTACACCCTGCATCGTCAACTGCAGAACATGTAGGAGATTCCATAGATAATGGAATAAGTGTTGGATTTCTAGTAGGAGATTTGAAATCGGCCATAGAAGAACTAAAAACAAAAGATGTTACAGTTCATCGAGACATTATGGAAAGCGAGGTAGGCAAAAATGCAGTAATATTGGATCCAGACAAATACATGATTTCATTGTTTGAACCCAATTTTGAGGACAAAGATCAACAAACC
>JACENB010000155.1 GCA_013867245.1 Nitrosopumilaceae archaeon | reverse complement strand
TGGAGCAACTTCATTCCAAACTAACATGTTTCTTTTTTTATAATCAAATGGCTTGGCTTTCAATTTTCTTTTGACTCTTTTAGATCTGATTTTAATGTTCTTCCTGTCTCGTGAAAGTATCTATGTTCAATCTCTTTTAGTTTCTCTGATAACTTGAAACTATCTGCATGCTTTTTTGTTTGTTTATTTTTAATTTCTTTATATTGTAATACCAATTTTCGTAATTCTGAATTTTTCATTTTATTTTCTTTTCAATTTCTTTTCTAATTATTTTTACAATCTTTTCTTTTTTCTTCCATCCTGATGTTCTGGTGTTTTTTCCATCAACGATAATAATTTGATTGTTGTTTGGATTCTTTTGATATTTTATTCCAATATCATTTGCAATGATTAAATCTGCATTAGATTCTTTTAATTTTGTTTTAGCTGATTTGATTAAGGCAGATTTTGATAGATTGGTTTCTGCCTTGAATCCAACTAGTATGGCATTTTTCTGAGATTTTTTTACCTGATCAATGATTTTTGGTGCTTTTTTGAGCCTAATTATGAGTGATTCTTTGTTACTCTTTATCTTGGATTTTGATGGCTTTTCAGGAGTATAGTCTGATGCAGCTGCTGCCATAACTACAATATCATATTTTTTCTTTAGTTCTTTTTTTGTTGCATCAAACATCTCTTTGTTTGTTGTAACATTGATAATTCTAGCTCCTTTTGGCGGTTCTTCATTTCCTGGGCCGTAAATTAAAGTGACCTTGGCTCCAGCTGAAATTAATTCTGAAGCTAACAATACACCAGTTTTTCCTGAACTAAGATTTGTTATCACTCTAACTGGATCAACGTATTCTATTGTTGGCCCTGCAGTCATTAGGACTTTTTTATTTTGTAATGTAGATGAGAAACCGAATTTCTTTAGTACAAAATCTAAAACATCTTCAGGTTCTGGTGCTTTAGCTTTTCCTTCAATCATTTGTGGAGAAAGGAACTGAATTTTATTTTTTAGAAAATCAATGTTCTTTTTTACAGCTGAATTGTCATACATTGATTCATGCATTGCCAAGCACATCAAAATTGGAATTTTAGAGCCAAATCCTACAGTTAGAACTGTTGAAATTGGAGTGTCATCAATACCATTTGCAAGTTTTCCTAGTGTGTTTGCAGTAGCTGGATACACAATTACTAGATCTGATTGATTATAATCCGCCAATTTTATGTGCTCTAGTTTACCTGTAAGTTTTGTAATGACGTCATTTCCCGTAGCCCATTTGAAATAATCAGGCTGAATTAGTTTTGTTACTGCTCCACTTGCTACACAAGTTACATCTGCCCCATGTCTCATAAGCAGTCTTGCAAGCTCTATTGCTTTGTATGCTGCAACACTTCCAGCTACACACAATACAATTCTTTTCCCTGTTAACTCTACACCATGTGATGAAACAATATCCAATGATGGATGATCATTTGTTTTCTTTTTAGCTGCCAATTTGCTCACGTAATTTTTTCAGTTCTTCAGGATCCATTGAAAACCAATTTTCTTCTGCAGGAAATGAACTTGATTCTACATCATTTTTGTAATCTTCAAGGGACTTTACAATATCTTCAGATAGATTCATGTATCTTTTTGCAAATTTTGGCTTTATCTTATCATACATTCCAAGTAAATCTTGAACAACTAGTACTTGACCATCACAATTTACTCCTGAACCAATTCCAATTGTAGGAACAGTTACTGTTTCTGAAATTATTTGTGCAACTTCGTGACTTACCATCTCTAATGCAATACTAAACACTCCTGATTCTTCAAGCTCTTTTGCATCTTGAATTAACTGCATTGCAGAATCTTTTGTTCTTCCCTGTACTTTGTAACCTTGTGAAAGCATTGTTGTTTGTGGTTGTAATCCAATATGTCCCATTACAGGAATTCCAACATCAACAATTGCACTAATTGTTTCAGCCATTATTGAACCACCTTCTAATTTTACAGCATCAGCTCCTGCTTTGATTAATTTGCCTGAGTTGTTTATTGCATCTTCTATACTTGCCTGATATGACATGAATGGTAAATCTGCAACAAGTAATGCATTGTTTCTTGCTCTACTAACTGCTTCAGTAAACATACACATTTGATCCATTGTTACAGGAATTGTATTCTCATAACCAAGCATTACCATTCCTGCACTATCTCCAACTAACAATACATCAATGCCTGCTTTATCACACAATGATGCTAAAGTGTAATCATAACTTGTAATAACTGAAATTTTCTTTTTTTCTTTTTTCATATTTACAATATCTTGTACTGATTTATGCAACTCTTGCCCTCCTTGTTAGATTATTTTTAATTTGAATTACATTTTCTGTTAGATTTTTCTTGTTATCAAACTCTGAAATTATTTTTTCAAGACTCTTTTCGTTTCTTTTTGCTAGCTTTTTGGATTCAGAAATTAGTAATTCAATTGCTCTTGTTACATTATCTACAATTGTAATGTTGGCAGTTTGAGAAGTTCTTGAAAGTGGATTTAGATCAAATGTTATGACTGTTTTTCCTGCATTTCTTAATGCCATAGTTCTATCTCCGTCTTCTAAAGGAACAACTACAACATCAGCTGCAAAAATTCCATCTTTATCTACAATTCTTCGTGCTGAATCAATTCCTGGTAATCTTGTTGAATTTGCTGAATTTGTACCTAGAATTTCTTTTGCTCCATTTTTTTTGAGAGTTTTGATGATTGCTTGTTTTCTCTTTTCATTTGTATAGAATAGATTTACCTCAAGTTTTGCCTTGATTTGCTTTGATAACCTGATGATCTCTTTTGGACATAAGGCTGCAACATTTCCATTAACTGAAATAACTGGTTTTTGAGCCTGGAGTAATTGTGCAGCTGCTGCCTTTATGGCACGTTTTGCAGCCTGATTTGTCTTTTCACCTAGTAAATAATCAAATGCTTCTCCTCGCCCTTGTGCCAATAGTCCCTCTTTTGCGACTAATCCATTATCAAAACCACTAACTAATTTCTCACGAATTAAAAGTGACTTTGCCCTTGGATGTGACTTTGGAATTATTGTCATCAGACTTCAATTAATTATTTAATACTCTTGCTCCGATATCATCTAATTCTGAATTTATTATTACTCCATCAGAATATTTTTCTAAAATTTCTAAAACTTTATTTTCATCTTCTTTTGGAATCATTGAAAAAATTGTTTCTCCAAAAAGTGCTATTCCACATTTGATATTATTTTCAGTTAACTCATTTACTATTTTCTGCATTCTAGGTGTCATTACATTTACATATTTTGCAAATTCTAGTGACATATCTTGAAAATGTTGATAATCTTTTGATTCTAATAATCGGTTCACCATTTTGCCACCTAGTCCATTTATCTGAGAAAGTCTTTCCTTGATGAATTTATTAGTTGAAATTGGAGAAAAACAAATCATAATAACTGAAATTTTATCTATAGAAATTTTTTCCACTGTTCCGATTCCTGGAGCTCCTGGTTTTACACGAACTTCAAATCCCCCATGAAATGATGCTAAAACATCTCCCAATCCAGTTTTACAATTAACTTCTGCATTATGTGCAATTTGTCCAATTGTATTTTTATCTAATTTTGTATCAAGTGCTTGATCTAATGCAAAGGATAATGATAATGCAACAGCACTACTAGAACCCAAACCATATCCTACTGGAATTGAAATCTCATGTTCAATGTTAAAGAACTTGTCTTTAAAGTCCCCTATCTTTAGAAATTCATTTAATACAAATTCTGAAACATCTGTTTTATCAGATTGGTATCCTTTTGTTGAAATCTTGAAATTTGAATCGTGATTATTTTTTTTGTCAATTGTAACTCTAGTCGTTACGCCTTGTCTGATTGAAAATCCTGCCCCCATTGAGCCTAGATTTTCTAATTTATCCTGATTATTCTCCAAGTGGGCCTTGAAGAAACCTGTAATATGTGCAGGACAAAATGCCACTCCCTTCATTGATCTGGGTTTAAATTTTACACAAAATATAAGAATATGGCTTAAATTAATTAAATTAGTATAAATTGACTAAATTCGTTAGACGCCTACAAAGAATAGGAAGTAGCATACTAGTGTCTCTTCCAAAGGAATGGGTTGATGCAAACAAATTAGACAAAAGCAGTCAGGTTGAGCTTGAAACTGGTCAAGATAGCATCTCAATTTCTGCAAACAAAGAAACTCGTCCTACAAAAGAACTTGTAATCTCATATCCATTGCCAAAAGAAGAGAATATTGTGGCTGACATTACAGGTGCGTATCTTTTAGGATATGATATCATTGAGATTACTTCTGATTCAATTATTCCAGGTGAGGATAGAGAAAAAATTCGTAATTCTATGAGACGTCTTGTTGGAATGGAAATAATTGAAGAAGATGCATCACACATTAACATGCAGTTTCTATTAGATTCTACTACACTTAATCCTCAAAAAATACTCAAACGTATGAGCTCTATTGCAATTGGAATGTATGATGATGCAACAAACGGATTAATTGCAGATGATAAATCAAATTTGCAAACATTATCAAAACGTGATGAAGAGGTAAATAGACAATATTTCTTACTTGTAAGATTAATTCGTAGCACTCTTGTTGATAAGAGACTGGCTAATGCATTTAATTTAGAAAATATTGACGTTCTCGATTATAGAGTTGCAGCCAATCTTCTTGAAAATACTGGTGACTCTATTGTTGAGCTATCTGATTTTATCTATAATTCGTCTTTGTCAAAAGAACAATACAAAAAAATTCATGACGTCGTGAAAAACTTTAATCAATTAGCAGAAAAATCAATTGATGCTTTTACAAAACCTGATAGACTATTAGCAATTGAAGCAATATCTTTGCACAAGAAATTTGAAGAACAACTTGGTAAACTCAGAGCCTCCTTAGGTAGTAAAAAAGAAATCCCAATAGATTTTCTTGACATGGTATTTATGTTTGAGAGAATTGCCCAATCTTGGGCTGATGTTGCAGATCTGGTTCAACCAATCTATAATGAATAGTTAGTATAGCTTCTTTTTTGCAGCATATGTCAGAACTGCACATATAGTCTTTGAATCTTGAATTTTTCCAGACTTTATCATAGTAAGTAGTTTTTTCATATCCACTTTTACTACTGATAAAATTTCATCATCATCTAGTTTCAAATCTGCAATTTTTTTTAATCCTGAGGCTACAAAGCAGTGAATTATCTCCGAATTGTACCCAATTGATGGATAGTATGTGATTAGAGGCGTCATTTTCTTTGCTCTGTACCCTGTCTCTTCTTCTAATTCTCTAAATGCACATTTGATAGGCTGCTCTCGTTTTTCTAATGTGCCTGCAGGAATCTCCAAAACATAACCATGTGGAAATCTATGTTGCTTTACTAAAATGACTTTTTTGTCTTCATCAAATGCAAGCATCGCAGCAGCTCCTCTGTGCTCAATCACTTCACGTTTTACTTTTCTTCCTTCAATTTTTCCGTCATAAACACTAAGACCTAAAATTTTTCCTTCATAGATCTTTTTTCGTTTCATGCAATCTAGAAGAAATTATTATTATTTAATTTGTTTGATATGAAAGATGTAATTTTGGAGATTTTTTTGATTCAGCAATTGATTTTATCATCCAATTTGTATAAAATGAGATTTTTTTAGGAATAAACAAATCTGCTGATTTAACATTTTTACTTGTCCTAACCTTTTGTGTTAGTTCATCCATTTTGAATATGCTGTCACTATACAAAAATAATACAATCTGATTTTTTGCAATAAAAGGAATTTGTAAATAAGATTCTGAAAATGTATCATTCAAGTTTTCTAATGTCTCTTTCAAATCTCCATCAATCCATGAAAGTACTGCATGTGGAATGAAATCTTCCATTTTGGTTGGATCATAAATTAAAGTGAATTGAAAACCATCATTTTGATGTAATTTTTCTATACATCTTGTTACCGTCTTAGTTGATAGATTTGTAATATTTGCGATTTTTTCAATTTTCTGTCTTGGTTCTTTGATTAGTTCTTCTAAAATTTCCAAATCTGTTTTCGTTAAATTAGATTTGAAATCTGAATTTTCAGCTTCAAATATTGATAACACTCTAAGATCTTTCATTAACTTTTTTGCAAGCTCAATTTTTTGTTCTAAATTTTCTTGAATTGTAATACCACATACTGTTACTCCTCCAACACATGGAACTACAATGTATGGCTCACCTACAAGACTAACTTGTTCTAAAATTTCTTGAATATTTTCTCCTGACACAACAAAATACAAAACACCATGACCCAAAATTGGTGGTTCGATTTTGAGGAAAAATTTCTCAATAACACCACTTTCTTGCATTTTCTTTATTCTGACTCGAACTGCTCCTCCTGAAATTCCTAATTCTTTTCCAATCTGTCTGTCTGATTCCCTACAATTATTGAGTAATCTACTCAAGATTCTCATATCTAAATTGTCCATTTTGTCATCTCCAATACTTCTCTACGATTCATACAAAACTAATATCATATAAAATTGTCTATATTGTTAGCACTATACATCATAGACATTAAATATCAGACTATTTTACTGATTTCGTGGAATATCGCTTAAGATTAGCAAAAAGAATGCTATTCAACAAAAAAGGCAGTTTGATTGGTGCAGTCTTAGCTGTAACAATTGGAATTTTAGTTATTCATGTAAATTTTGTAATTTTCCAAGGATTGTTTGATGCAATAGTTAGGGATATCAGTAATTACAGAAATGGTGACATTCTTGTAACTGATGAAAATGACTATATCGATAAATCAGATTTATCTGTTGTAAGTTGGTTTGAAAGAATTCCATATGTAGAAGCGGCGACACCGCGGCTTTCATCAACAGCCGAAATGAATATGACAAAAAATGGAAAACTAATTGAAGAAACACGTATACCCATAGTTGGAATTGATCCTTTCCGAGATATTAGAGCATCAACTGTTCATGAAACTATTGCAGATGGAAGTTATGTTTTTTCAAGAAATTCTATTGTATTAGGTTCTAATGTTGCAAGAGATCTTGGAGGAGCTCAAGTTGGTGATAGCGTCAAAGTTCTAGTAGTAGATAGATATGGACAAGATGAAGTTAGACGATTTACTGTTTCAGGAATTGCAAAGTCACCTGGAGGTCAAGGATTTGATTATACTGCAGTTGTTCATATTGATACACTACGTGATATGATGAATAGGGATGGTCAAACAGGTTCTTTTATGGTAAAACTAAATGATCCTACAAAAGCATTTGAGGTAAAGGAATTTTTCTTACGTTCATTTCCAAATGATGATTTTCTTGCTGAAACAATAGAAGAATCAGCTGAAGAACAACTAGCTGGTTTTAGATCTGGAATTGCAATGATTAACATGATTGGTTATTTTGGAATGATGTCTTCAGCTTTTGCCATTGTAACAATTCAGATGATGTTAGTTAATGGAAAAACTCGTGAGATTGGAGTTATGAGATCTATTGGAGCTAAAAGAAAAGATATTCTTATCATATTTATTTTCCAAGGAATGATTATTGGCGCAATTGGTGCTGGTGTAGGCACGGCTGCAGGCTTGGGATACACCTTCTATGCAAAGGAAACTAAAATGTCCTTTAACAATAGTTTGCCTCTTGAAGTGAGTTACAATTGGGAGAAAATCATCCAAACTGCATTAACTTCTTTCATTTTGGCAATTATTGCATCACTTTATCCATCGTATAGAGCGACAAAACTATTACCTGTGGAGGCGATGAGAACTGTCTAAGGTACTGGAAATTCACAATCTAAGCAAAGTCTATGGCGAAGGTGAAAACAAAGTAAAAGCTCTTGATGATGCAACTTTATCAGTTGATCAAGGTGAAATTGTTCTAATTGTTGGTAGTTCTGGTTCAGGAAAATCTACATTACTTAACATGATTGGTTTACTTGATCGTCCTACAAGTGGTAAGATCTTCATTGACGGAACAGATACTACAACTCTTGATGATGATAAAATCTCTTCATTTAGAAATAAAAAGTTAGGATTTATCTTCCAATTCTCAAATCTTCTTTCTGATCTAACAGTTTTGGAAAATGTACTCTTACCCCGACAAATTGCAGGTACAAACACCACCGCTGAGAAAGATGCACGAGATTTGCTAAAGGCAGTTGGATTAGAAGATCAAATCAATAAACGTGCAAATAAAATTTCAGGCGGACAAGCTCAAAGAGCAGCTATTGCTAGAGGACTAGTCAATAAACCCTCAATTGTTCTAGCAGATGAGCCAACAGGAAATCTTGACTCTGTTACCTCTGATAAAATAGTTCACCTGATGAAATCTATGGCAAAGAAACTCAATCAGACATTTGTTATTGTTACACACGATCGTCAACATTTTGGTGATGTAGACAAAGTAATTACAATAAAAGACGGTAAAGCCTTTGAAGGTGATATGCCATCAGAAATGGAGGTTTTAGCAAAATGAATCAAAAACCATTCTTCTTGTTACTATCTTTGATGTTAGTTCCACTTTTCATAGGAAATTCCTTTGGACAAATTACATCTGGTGGATTTGGAGATTCTCCATTTGAGAGAGACTTTGGTGATGTCAAATTCTTAGATGCATACTTTGGTACATTAAATCAAAAAATTGAAGTTGAATCTGGAGACAGTAATGTTCCATTTACTGTAGTGTTTGCTAATGTTGGAACTCAAGACATCACAGGAATAAAGGGACAATTATCGTTACCTTTTGGATTTTCAGCATCTGATGGACCAGGTGCAATTATCAAGGCCGACAGCGATTCAAATTCCCTTGCAGGAGAAAATTTCCATCTGACATTTTTTGTTAATGTCGATAAAAATGTCAATATTCAACAATATCCTGGAACAGTGAAGGTTGATTATTCTAGATTAAGAGAATCAGGTATTAGAACTGCATTTGAAGACTTTCAGTTCAAGGTAACTGGTGACAGTCTCATTAATGTAAGAGCATTAGAGCCATTTCTAACATCTCTGAAAACAAACAATGTAGTTATTGAAATTGCAAATGACGGATCTGCACCAATATCTAGTGTTGATATTGTTGCATCTAACACACAAACAGAACGTGTATCAACTGCGTCTTCTACTACTAATGTTGAAAATGTTGTAATTTTAGAATCAAATTGGGATGTTGGTAACATTGAACCAAAATCCGCTAGATATCTTACTGCAACAGTATATGTTCCAGAAGGACTAAAAGATGATACACTTAGAATTCCTCTAAGCATATCATACTATAACGCACATGGTGATCAGCAAGTAATTTCAAAAATCGTTGACTTTTACATTAAAGGACTGATAGAACTTACAATTTTCAATATTGACGTCATTGAATTATCTGGAACACAAATGGTAGTTGGAGAAATCATCAATGAAGGAAATGAAGATGGTTTGTTTGGATTTGTTAGCCTTGAGCCTCGTGGTGACTCTAACATTAAGCCAAATACTCAATTTATTGATGAAATTGAAGTAGATGCACCTGTACCATTTAACATACCAATTGAATTTGATGGTGAGCCTGAATATGGAGAACATGAAATTACAATTACTGTGAGATACAAAGATGGAGTTAGAGATGAACTCTTTCTTGTTGAAGACACCACTATCATTGTAAATGAACCTACAACTGAAGATGAATCTGGTCCTGACTCTTCAATGATCATAATTCCGGTTGTGATTGCTATTGCTGTAGGAATTTACATAATGCGCAGGCGTAAAAAAGCAGTAGCTTAGACTGGTGATTAATTTTTAATATAATTTTGGAGAAATAAAATCAAACAAAAATGAAACTAAGTATTGTAATTATCATTGCAGCAATAGTGGTTGGTGGTATAGTTGCTATATCTGGTTTTATGACAAATCAACAAATTAATAATATTCCTGAACTTTCAGAAATCTCTAATCAATATGTGAAACTAGAGAAATACAAAAATGAATTAGAGAAAATTAATCAGTATAATCAACAAGTTTTAGAAGAATTGGAAAACCAAATAAAAAATTCTGATAATGAACAATTAGAACAAATAAACCAAGAAATCGAAGTTGTTAAACGAGTTATTAATGACAATAAGGAAGAACTTGAACAAGTAATTCAAAGATTATCTCAAATGAAATCTAGTCCTTGATCTTAAAATCAATCCAAAACTTGTATCATAATTATCCTATAATAAATTGGGAATCGGTATGGCAAAGGGAATATTTCTATTTCTAGCTGGTAGCATTGTGGGATTTATTACGACCCCCCTATTGTGATTTTTTTCTAAATTCATATAGTAATTATCAAAATTATGATTATTGGAACTCCATAGAAAACTCACAATAATTGGTTCTATTTTGTTAGTTGCAACATATTTCATAAATAATTATCATCAAGAAACTCACCCTGGAGTTGGATTCAATTATGCATATGTAACTGGAATTGGAATGCTTATAGCATTTGGAATCAGTTTTGTGATATTTACAAAAGATAGGCTCAAAAATTAACTAGACATTTTCTTTTTTACACTAAAAATATAAGCAATTACTCGATCTTGCGATCATGCCATTTGATGAGATTGAAGTTCCAAAAGAATTACGTGAATTCATGATTACAGGAGCTGAGGAAACTGTTCTTGGACAAAAAAATGGTGCAGAGAAACAATATCGTTATGGTAATTTACACATCAGAGAATATGATGACAAATTTTTAGTACATATGGATAAAATTGATCCGAGAAAAGATCCTGTTGGTCATCTTGTTTATGATGCACCAGAAGTTTTGATAGGTTTAGCATGCGCAATTTTTGGTGGAAGTAAAATTGCAAAATCTGTTTTTAATAATAATTCAAAAAAACTTTCTTTAACATCTGGATTGATTTCATCAGTTCTTTCTGGATACATTGGATATGTTGCATCAAAAAAGATCAAAGATTATCTGGAGTAAACCATGTCTGCAGGAAGAACAATCTATGTACTTATCAAACTCTTGCCATCAATTTTGGCTCTACGTAAAGATAGAAAAAAATGGACACAACAAGAAAAAAACACAATTGATTCTGAACAATTCAGAAAAAATGCAAGAAAAGCACTTGATACTTTTGTCTCTTTAGGACCTGTCTACATTAAACTAGGACAGTGGCTGTCATCTAGAGCAGATATTCTACCTCAACCATATCTTGAAGAATTATCCAAATTACAAGATAGTGTTCCTTCAGCTCCATTTGATCAAGTGAAGCCAATTATCGAAAAAGATCTTGGACCAATAAGTGAAAAATTTGATGATATTGATACAAATTCCATTTCTGGGGCCTCATTGGGACAGGTTTACCGAGGCTCTATTTCTGGACAACAAATTGTCATCAAAGTAAAAAGACCAGGAATAGAGACTGTTGTAAAAGAAGATCTCAAAGTCTTAAAGAAAATTCTTCCACTAGCTTTGAGATTTGTTGATCCTAATCTTAGATATTCGGCAAAAGCAATGCTTTCTCAATTTATTGAAACCATTCGTGAAGAGATGGACTATAGAAACGAATCTGAGAATCTCAAAACAATCAAAAAAGATATGCAAAATTACGAAAAGGTAATTGTCCCTGAAGTTTATGATGATTATTCCTCAAAAAATGTTCTAACTATGGAGTACTTGCCTGGAATCAAAGTTACAAACGTTCAGGCACTAGATGAGAAAGGTGTTGACAGAGAACAACTTGTTATTGATGTTCACAAGGTCTTTTTTACAATGCTTTTGAAAAACTCACTCTTTCATGCAGACCCACATCCAGGAAATATCTCAGTTACGGATGATGGAAAACTGATTCTATATGACTATGGAATGGTAGGAAGAATAAACAATGAAACAAGATACAAACTCATCAGACTTTATCTTGCTCTGGTGGAGAGAAATCCTCCTAGAGTAGTAAATGCAATGGCAGAATTGGGAATGTTAACCCCTGAATATAACCGACAAGTCATTGAAAAAGGAATTGAATTATCAATTCGTGCAATGCATGGACAAAAACCTGATGAGATGGAGGTTCAAAGTTTGATGGAGCTAGCAAACCAAACAATGAGTAAATTCCCTTTTGTATTGCCAAAGAATTTGGCCCTTTACATGAGAATGGCCTCAATAATTGAAGGAATCTACAAAACACATAATGTTGATTTCAAGTTTGTAAAAGTTCTAAAAAATATCCTTCAAGAAGAAAACATGATCCCAAAGGCATACGTTGAAGAACTAAAGATATCATTTGATAAATTTGCTAAATCAATTGATTCAGCATTACGATTAGGACCTGAAATGGAAAAATTCATGGATGAAGCTAAACTTTCTATGCAAAAAAGAAAACCAATGGTTTTTCTCGGAGGAAGTATTTTTGCATCTGCAATTTTTATTGGCTCAGTATTGTTGTATCAAACCAATGAAACATTTGGAATATACGGAATGATTTCTTCTGGTCTGATAATGATTGGCTCTGCAATTTTTAGAAAACACTAGTGCTATTCTATTGAGATATCTTTACCCTTTTTTGTAACTGGAATAACCAGAGTCAAAACCCCGTCTTCATATTTTGCTGAATCTATTTTTTCTTCTCCTTGTTTGATATCAATTGGTAATCGAATTTTTTTATCAATCATGTTTGGCCTTTGTTTACAAACTAATGATTCATGTTCTTTTTCATCCACTTTTTTACATGCTTGAATTGATAAAATATCTCCACATAATGTGAGTTTGATATCTTTTTTTGAGAATCCTGGTATGTCGATAATTACTTTGAGACTATCAGAACTAAGATGCATGTCCATTGGTGGTAAAACAAATTCATAGAATTCTCGTGATTTGTTTCCAATTTCTTTCATCATTTCTTTTACTAATCCCATTTCGTGTTATGTGGCAAATTTTTGGTTATAAACCTTGAGAGAAATGTGGTTGAAACAAAAAAGTTTGGGCTTATCTTGAGCCTTCTAAAACTCCAGAATCTCCGTGAATTCTATCTATATGCTTTGAAAGATCATCTTTACTCTCAAAAATTGATTCACAATAAGGACATGAGTATTCTTCAGCCATATTTTCAATTATTTGAAGAAGATATTAAACAATTCGTAAATTCCAAAGAATCCGTTTTGATAGATTTTTAATCAATTAACTTCTCTGTTTTGATAACTTATGATAATTGTAATTGAAGGTGGAGATCAAGCAGGAAAACTTACACAGTCAACCATGCTAGAAAAAGCACTCAAAAAAAGAAAAATCAAAACTCAACTGTTTCATTTTCCAGATTACAAAACTCCTATTGGTAAAGAGATTAGGAAATACCTAGATGGAAAAAGAAAGTTTCCACCACAAGTAATTCATTGCTTATTGTCTGCAAATAGATGGGAAAAATTAGAGCAAATCAAAAAAGCCCAAGAAAAAAACTCTGTTCTCATAATGAATAGATATTATCATTCAAACCTTGTTTATGGTCTTGCAAATGGAATGAAAGAAAAATGGCTTGATAATCTTGATGCAGGATTGCCAAAAGCAGACCTTGTAATTTTACTTGACGTAACTCAGAAAGAATCCTTTAACAGACAAAAAACTAACCGAGATAAATTTGAGAAAAATGAAGAATTTTTGAAAAAAATTTCTAAAATCTATAAAACTGTCGCAAAGAAAAAACGTTGGAAAATAATTGATGCCACAAAATCTAAACAAGAAGTTCATGAAGAAATCATGAAAACATTTTCAAAGAAAATAGGACTATGAAAAAAAATTATCTAGACATTATAGATCCGATTCATGATTTTATTCGAGTTTATGACCATGAATTATCCATTATTGATAATCCCATTTTTCAAAGATTAAGAAGAATCAGACAATTATCTGGAGCACATCTGACATATCCTGCAGCCCAACATACTAGATTTGAGCACTCTCTAGGAGTCATGCATATTGCTAGTCAGGCAGGTGATGCACTAAATGAGAAAGGATTTTTCAAATCTGATGACATTGAGATTCTCCGATTAGCAGGCCTCCTACATGATATTGGCCATGGTCCATTTTCACATCTCTTTGAAGAAATAATTCAAGAAAAGAAAATCTCTCATGAAGACTTTGGCAAAGAGATTATTCTAAAATCTGAAATCGGTGATATATTGACAAAAAACGGTTTTGATAAAAAATTCATAACAAAGGTTGCGTTTGGTGATTCAAAATTTCAATACATGAATGAGATTGTTTCAGGTGCCCTTAGTGCAGATATGATGGACTATCTGCTTCGAGATGGTTACTTTACAGGAGCAGAACATGCAAAAATTGATCATAAAAGAATTACACAATCACTTGATGTTCATCAAAAGAAACTTGCCTTGGAACGATCAGCTCTCTATTCATTTGAATCAATGATGCACTCTAGATATCAAATGTTCAAAGCTGTCTATTTCCACAAGACAGTAAGAGCAGCAGAAGTAATGCTACTTGAAGCACTAAGATCTTCAGATGATGAGTTTGGATTCTCCACTTTTAATCTAGATGAGTTTGTTCAATTAACAGATGAATACATTCTCTCCAGTCTAATTTCATCAAAAACTTCTAAACTAAAACGAGCAAGAAAGTTTGCACAAGATTATCAAAACAGAAAATTGCTAAAATGCGTATTTGAGAGTATTTTGACAAGTCAAAAAAACCTAAAGAAAATAAAAACAAATGAACTAAGATCTTCTATATCTAAAAAATCCAAAGTTGAGGAAAGTGAGATTTTTGTTGATAGTTCTGTTACTCCTTCCATTCCACTAGCACCCTCAAAAAATGAGTCAAAATCAGTAATTCTAATTACAAATGAAGGTGGCAAATCTTCTGCAAAAGAGATGCCTATTTCTGAAATTCCTGTGGTCTCGGCAATTTCAGGCTTCATGAATATTCTTAGAATCTATACTCATCAAAAGAATAGAAAAAAAGTTGAAATTGCCGCAAAATCCATCATTGGTGAACTAGAGTGAAAAAAAGAATTGTGATCAAACTATCTGGTAGAGTTTTTGCTATGGATAATGTCAAACTTCTCAAAGATTGGGCAGAATTTCTAGTAAAAATCAGCAAGGTCTGCCAACCAATCATTATTGCTGGAGGTGGAAATATTGCAAGACACTACATTAATCATGCCAGATCTTCAGGAGCTGACGAATCAACCCTTGATGAATTGGGAATTGAGATTTCTAGATTAAATGCAAAACTGCTGATTTATGCTCTAAAAAATAAAGCATATTCCCATCCGCCAACTACTTTACAAGAAGTTAGACATGCAGTAGATGATGGACTAATTGTAGTTGCTGGAGGTCTTCATCCTGGTCAAAGCACAAATGGTACTGCAGCACTAATTGCAGAAAAAGTAAAAGCTGAACAGTTTCTTAATGCAACTGATGTTGATGGAGTCTATGATATGGATCCTAACAAATTCAAAAACGCAAAAAAGTTCAAACGTATTGAATTGAAAAATCTCAAAAATATGTTAGTTCATGAGGACTCTGTAGCAGGAGGATATGACCTGATGGATATAGTTGCACTAAAAATTATTGAACGCTCAAAAATCAAAACAAGGATTCTCAAAGCAAGTCCAAATATTATTGAAAAAGCCATCAAAGGTGGCAATTTGGGAACTGAGATAATTATACCAACAAAATAGTTCTAAGATTCATTTTGAATTGTAGGTCTGGTTTCAGTCCATATCAGGATCTCTTTTCCAGGATATTCATCCATTCCTGAATCTCGTAGTTTTTTGTATATTGCCAAGGCCTCATCTTTTTCTAATGCCTTTGATTGAGCCTTGGTATATCCATCCTTGTCTACTATTATTGCAACATGTCCTTCATCTGAATTAACAACTGCAGTAAAATCTTCCTCTCCCACTGGTTGGAATTTTCCATCAACTTTCTTTGTCGTCAGTGTTAACATTCCAAATCCTGCTGCTTCAAACATTTTCATTTGAGACTTGCCTGCTCTTTGTTTGCCTTGTTGAACTGCTTGGAAATACTGCATAATTTTTCTCCATGCCCAATGGTATAATAACTATCTCAACATTTAAGAAATCAAAGGAGTTTGCAAGAGTATTGAATCCTAAAGTCTTTGTTGGAGTTGCAATTGCTGCACTTGCTGCAGTATTAGGTGGAATTTTGCTTATGGGACCTTCAATTGACTTAGAGTCACCACAAATGTCTGATAATTCAGATGTTCCACAAGTGATGCCTCTTGAAATTGAACTTGAAGAGGTTGTTGTTTCAAAAATTTCAGAACGTTCTGCAACTATTGATGTTGCATTTGAAATTAAAAATCCAAATGAACGTTCTATGATTGTCACAACAATGGATTACCAATTGTATGAAACAGGATATTCTCAATCTGAACAACTTGGTGGAGGACAAATTGGACATAGAGCTGAAGGAATGGTAGAATTTGGTTCAAACTACTATACTCTACTTGGTGGAAACTCTATCATATTACGAGATGAGATTGTGTTAAGAAATTCTGGTAACACTCCTGAATTGTGGTCTAATTTTGAATCAAATACAAACACTTGGAAAGTTTCAGGTGTTGTATTTTACAACTTGAGTTCTATGACTAGTGGTCAGGAAAACGAATTATTCTTTGAATTTACTCAATAGTATCATAAAATCAAAAAATTATGATAATTTGTTTTTAGAGACAAAATATTGGCAAAGTTATAAAAGCAATTTCATTGGGATTTTATCAAATGGCAGAAGCAAGTATGGCAGCTTATGGCGCAGCAGCAGGAGTCGCAATTGCACTAGCAGTAGTGTGTTTCGCTCTTCGTGGTAAAGGACACCCAGAACCACTAGATTAAACAAAAAGGAAATTATTCCTTTACAATATTTTTCATTTATCTAACTAGTCTTGTTTGCTCAGTCCGAGCATTTCAGCAAGAGATGTCTGTTTGGTGTTTTTTCTCTTTGTAAAACATCTCTCATAATATTGACATTCAGTACATTCTCCAGATGGCTCTAAGATTGGTGTTTTTCCTTCTTTGAGAAGATTGTTTAACACTCTAACTCTGCGTATGGTATCTTCAAACATCTTTTTGTTACGAGTTAATGAAAATGTTGATTCTTTTCTGTCTCCTGTGATGTAGACTACCATTCCATCTTCTTTGTCATATATCCACATGCATGCATTAAGATACAAGATATCGCTTGCATGAGGATTTTCCAATTCTTCAGTAGCTGATCTGAATAGAAGAATTGCATCATCTACAATCATATCTGCTTGTCCTCGAAGTTTGATCTCGTTGATTTCAAAATCCTTTGGATTGCTACCATACTCCAATTTTCTCAATAATCCTGAAAGAAGCTCATTGAATCCCCTTCTTTCAATTTCTAAAGGTTCTACTCTGTCATAGTATGAACGTCTCATACATCTAACTACTTCTTGAAGATGGACGGTTGAAAAGTCCTTAGAATCTATGTCGATTTCTAATTCGTTTCCAATTGATTTTATGGCGTTTTGAATTGTTGTTCGAAAATCTCTATCTCCCATCATGGTATATCACTTTGATAATTGGATCCTTATAGGTTAACTCATTATGTTGGTCAAAAATTTAGAGATTTTACCTGCAAATGCTAGGGTAACAAAATGTACTCCAAAGCCAACCACTGCGCCTATGACTAGTTCGCCTGCCCAAAAATAAATTCCCAAAAATAGTGCTAAAGGTGGCAATGAGAAAATCATGGCCATAAATGCACTAACCCAAATAGTATTGATTACTGTCTCTGTTGTTATCTCGTTTTTCTTCTTTGGGAATCTAATCATCTTAGTTCTATTCTTCTTCAAGAATCAATTTTGACATTGTTGTCTCTGTAGGGATTTTCTGCTCTACTGCATATGCAATTGCAGCCAAATTCCTTACCTCAAAGCCTGTTAGTTTTGTGATTCCAATAATTGTTGCAAAACTAAACATCTTGGTAAATGCTC
>JACENB010000063.1 GCA_013867245.1 Nitrosopumilaceae archaeon | reverse complement strand
CCACCACCTTCTTCATTAGATGGAACTGATGGTTGAGCAGCAGCTTCACCTACTAAGATATCAAACGTTACAGATTCTTTTGGAATTGGAGTGAATAAAATTCCTTCAGCATCTATCTGAATATTATATAATCCATCTTTTGGAAATTCAAATTTGAATCCATTTATGATTCCTTCAGATGTATGAATTAAATTTGGAGTTTGAAATAATGTTTCACCAGATTCTGCAATTGTAATTCTATAATCTATATGAACTTGAGTTTTTTGTGTCATTGGATTAATGAATTCTATTGGTAACTTAGTTAATTGACCAGTTTTAACATCATCATAAGATATTTTGACATCTAATGTTCCTTGATCTGTTGGTAAAGTTTGAGATTCAGCAAATGCAGGAATTGTGAAAAGTGGAATTAATAATAAAACTAATAAAAATTTCATACCAGGAGTTTTAATCTAACAAATAAAAATTATACTCAAATTTTATCCAAAAAGATTACCACGCATAGAAGTTTGATACCATCTTTAAATATGGAATTAGCCGAATTTTTGTATTGTTTAAGCAGATTGGATTGTTGATTATTGTAGTTGGAATTTTTACTATTCCTGCGATTATTCCAGATGTATTTGCACACGGGCTTGGTGGGGATCAAGCTGAACCAATAACTTTTGGTGATATGGAAGTAACTGTAAGAACACAACTAGATCCATCTGATATCACTGTTGGATATCTTGATCCAACAAATATGCAAATTCGTTTCTTTGATACATTAACTGACACGAATCTTGATAAGGTAACATATAGAGTTGAACTTTGGCAAAGTGGAGAGCTTTTAGCAAGAAATTTGTTTTATGATAATGATGGAAGACTAGATGTAAAAATCAAACCACAACTTGGATGTGACAAAGATCCAATTGAAACTTGTACAATTTATGGTGGTTCTGAGCACGCTAGTGCTCCAGGAGCTCTGTTTGTTCAAGGAGCAGAATGTAATGATGAAAATTTAGACATATGTGGAAGACCATCAATGACTGGTCCTATATTTATTCAAGGTGGACTTTACAAGATTACTGTAGACATTGAAGCAGCTACTAGTCCTCGAAGTGTATTAGCTGAGAGATTAACTTATGAAACTTTTGTTAGTATTGCACAAGAACAAGATTTCTTTTTCAAAACAGCAAATGCTGAAGAAATACCAGTTGTTGTAAAAACTTACTATGATGAGGTAGATAACTTTGCATTTGATACATCTGACAATTCAATCTCATTTGACATGCCATTTGATTGGAGTCCAGACTATGTTGATTTAGTGCAAGTTGTACATGAAGAAATTAGAGTTCCAAAAACATTTGCACCATATGGGGAAGGTAAGCAATTCAAAGGCTATGTTAATGGTATAGAAATTGATCAAAGAGCAATACTCAATGATCCTTATACCTCTGATGATACAAACATTGTACACTTCTTAATTTCTAAAAATGAATTAGTAAATATCAATAATAAATTAGGTCCAAATAATTTTGATAACCCTCAAATGGATTTCAAATTAGTTCCACTAGATGAAGCTGAAAGAAGTTCAACTGAATTTTATCTTGTAGATACTCAAAATTATGAACAAACTCCTACAACAGTAAATATTTCATGGGACGGAAATTATGGTGCAAATCAGGATGTACCTTTTGAGTTTACATTTTTCAATGAAAATAGAGACCTCATCAAAGATGTAAGATATACTTACGTAATTATTGATGAATTTGATAATGAAATTGCAAGATATAATGGCGATGACTCAGTAAATCCAGGAATAGTTTCAACAGAAGGAATTGACATCCAAAATATTTACATTCCAACTGATGGTCCAATTAGATTTGATATTCTAGTTTATGGAACTGGATTAGATTATGATCCAACATATTCTGGCATTGGTTCTACCATAATTGAACTAGGTCCAGGCACAACAAAATCTACTATTCCTAAAGAATCAGTAATTTTAGAAACTTCATCAATCCCATCTTGGATTAAAAATAATGCTGGATGGTGGGCTGACGGAACAATTGATGATAATTCTTTCATTCAAGGAATTCAATTTTTAGTTAAAGAAAATATTTTAAAAATCCCAGATACCACACAAGGAACTAATTCTGGAAATGATGTTCCATCCTGGGTAAAAAACAATGCAGGATGGTGGGCTGACGGAACAATTGATGACGATTCATTTGTTCAAGGAATTCAATTCTTGATCAAAGAAGGAATTTTGAGGGTAGAATAGTAGATTTTTAAATAAAATTTGAGATAGATAAACATGAAAGACATCAATGATATCATGCCAAAAGTACCAAATATGAGATGGGGAGCGTTAATGAACAAACCTCCAACCAACAAAAAGTTTGAGGAAATGAATAAAATTTTTCCAGATAATGGTAAATGGCATACTGTATTTGAAGAAAAAAATTCAATTACAATTGATGGAAAGGAAATTCTAAAGAAAGATCCAAACAAGTGGACATAGATTGAAAAATTTATTATTAATTTTATTTTTAATATTTTCTTCTGGTTTAATCATTAATTTTTATGACGCATATGGTCATGGTGTCGGAAGTGAAATATTTCCACCAGTTGAATTAAATGGTAAACTTGTAAGTGTAGAAGTTTCATCTTCAACAAAAGATGATATAGAAAATGATGATCAACAAATTTCAATCGCTTTAATTGATTTTGATTCTAAAATCACATTACGTGATGTAACATTTTTAGTAAAATCCGAACGTGGAGAACAATTTCTTTTTGAAAAAGAATTCAAAGCTGATAATGGTTTTCTAGTTTTCAATTTTGTATCTGAAGATACTGATTCAATTATTGTTGAAGAAAAAGACAGTGGTGAAGATTTTTTTGGTTCATTACTAGGTTTAGAAAGTAGATTAATTGATGTAAAAGGTCCAAAACTTAGTGAAGGCGGACTATACAAATTAGATATTAGTATCATTACGGCTGATGGTTATTCTCAAAAACTAGAAACCCCTCTTGTTTTTAATGCAGGAATTTCAATTGCACAAACAACTACTCATGATTTTATTGATCCAGATTTTGGAAATCAAAATATCAAAGTAGTGACATATTATGATGAGATTTCAAATTTTCAATATGACCCAAAATTAAAAAAAATTAGTTATTCAATGCCTTTTGAATGGTCATTAAAAAATATTAATCAAACTTCAGTTGTTCATGAAGAAATTATAATTCCAAAAGAATTTGGTGCACTACTTTTGTCTGGATTTTCAATGTCTGTAAATGACATAAAGTTATCAGATGATATTGTTAATGTCGATGATTTTTTTACTGAAGGCCGTGTTGTTCATTTTATAATATATCAAAAGGAATTGGTAAATATTTTTGAAAACAGTGCAAATCTAAATGGAATGAATTTTGAAATTACGCCAGACCGTGATTATACTCATATTAGTTCAGTTACAGACAATGGACAGTTTAGAATTCTTGTTTCTTGGGAACCAGAATACCTTGAATCTAATTCAAATGCTAAAATTATTTTTGATATAACTGATATTTTCTTGAAAAACAAACCCGTTTCCACAAATTATGAATTTTCTATAACACAAAACAATCAATTAATTTTCAAGCAAAATGGAATTAGTACTGATTCCAAGACTGAGCACAATGTTGCAGATTTTTTTATTCCTGAAAATATTTCAGGAATTGTGAACCTTAATTTTAAAAATTTAGATGGTAATGAATTTGCAACAACTAGTATTCCTATTGCAATTCATGAAAATAAAAATATTGATTCTAATTTAATTCCTGATTGGGTTACAAATGACATACAGTTGTGGTCAGAAGGAAAAATTAATGATGGTAAGTTAATTGATACCATTAATTATTTAATTGAAAATAAAATTATCACAATTTATGATAATTCATCTGAAATTTCTGAAGTAGAAAAAATACCTTCTTGGATACAAATTATTGCTGGTTGGTGGATCAATGGCGAAATTAATGATAAAACTTTTTTTGAAATTCTTGAATTTTTGACTCAAAAACAAATAATTCCAATTCATTCATAGTCCATTCGAAGTTTGAACCAGTTGTGTTTAAATTTAGATAATTCAATAATGTGATCACATTGTTTAAGCCTGAAAACATACTTGAAAGAAAATCTACTTTGTTTTCTGTTGTTGTTACTGGAGTAATCGCAATTTTAGCAATTCCAATAATTATCCCACACCTGTTTCATGGGTATCATTTAGCCCATATCTTTTTGCATATTGGAGGAATTACACTTGCTGTGTTTATTTCCACACTTGCAATATCTGCATATTTTAGATTAAGAACAAAACGTCTCTTACTAAGTGCAGTTGCATTTACTACTTTTATTTGTGCAGAATCAGCTTTACTCGTTGATAGCAGCTATCCAAATGTTTTTGATTTTGGAATATTACCGCTAGATGAAGTAGGACACTTGTTGACTTTTATTACATTGGGATTATTGGCTTTAGGAGTCTTTAGAAATGATTGATAGATCTCAAAAATTACAGGAATTAATTGATGATAATCCTGGAATTCAATTCCGTGAAATTATGCGTTCATCTGGATTAAAAAATGGAGTTTTGTCTCATTATCTAAAAAAACTAGAAGATGGTGGCCTCGTTAAAGTAATGCGTGGTCCTAGACAAGTCAGGTTTTATTCTCCAAATATTACTGAAGAAGAATCAATTGTTATCAAAGCACTCAGAAGAGAAACTCCACGCGCTTTGTTACTTGCTTTAATTAAAGAAGATGGATTAGAATTTTCAGAATTAGTAAACGAAGTTAAAAAATCCCCTTCAACCGTTTCACTTTATCTTTCACAAATTGTTGATGATGGATTAGTTGAAACTAAAATGGTAGATTTGAAAAAAAGATATCATATTAAAGTAACCGAGTTGGTAGACAAGTTAGTTGAAGAGCATAGACCAGGTTCACTCGAAAAATCTACATCTGGATTTGAAGACATTATCAACTCTTTCTAGAGTATTTCAGCCGCAAACTCTTCTATTGTTGGGTTTATTCACTATTCTTCTTATCATTCCTGACATGGCCTTTGCTGATGTCTTTATTCCTGAAAGTCAATATGCTGGTTACTATGACAATCAAGGTATTTTCACTGTAGTTGGAAATGTAAAAAATCAAAATGATTTTGCATTGATTCCAACAATTACAATTTCTGTAATTGACACTGATGATAAAAAAATTACAAAACAATTTGTTCATGTGCCAATTCCTGCAATGACTGATATACCATTTAAAACAAAATTTCCTGAGATTCATGGTCTAACTCCAGAATTGTTAACAGCAGAACTAACTTATACTAAAACTGAAAAAGATCGTCTTCCAATTCAAATCATTTATGATAAAACTTTGATCACTCATGATGATGGACATGTTACTGGAAAAATGCAGAATATTGGAAATTATACAGTATACAATCCCAAAGTGTATGCAATTGTACATGGCCATGAAACATACATGTTAGATGTTGCTCACAACATTGAACGAATTGAAAAAATTGAACCTGGACAGATTCTAGACTTTGCCATTTACCCTGATCCATCTGTATCTGAACCAGTACGTTTCTACTCTTGTTTTGCACCAGTTGATAATACTGTAGTTCCAATTTCTACACAAAAGAATGACGGAACATTTGATTTTAGATATGATTCACCTGGTACATTCTATTATGGTGCAAAATTTGATGAGAAAGGAAATGTTCTAACTATTAGCGGAACAACCAGCTATCCCTTTCCAACATATGCTAATTTTGAATTTCCCCCAATTTCTGGAAATGAAAAATTCTCCGTTACTGTCAACGATAAACCAATTGATTTTATCCAAAGTATGGATCAAATGGGATATTGGCACGTAGCATTTGATGTGGAACCACAATCCCAAGGAATTTTGAAAATTTCAGGGTTTGATAAGGGATTGCCTCCTGATATGCCTTTAGTCCCAATGTGGATAAAACAAAGTGGAGATTGGTGGTCTACTGGTCAAATTGTAGATTCAGAATTTCTTGAAGGAATAAAATTTCTAGTTGATACCCAAATAATTGAAATTTCAACATTAGAAAAATCTTCACAAAGTGATTGGAAAATTCCAAAATGGACCAAAACTATTGCTGGTTGGTGGAATGAAGAACAAATTTCTGATGATGAATTCTTAATTATAATCAAAAATCTCATTGAAAGACAAATTATTGTTGTATGATGATTTTATTATTTGAATAATGTTATTATACAATTTTTAATCAAATAGATTATCTATGCTGCTACCAATACGAGATGAAAATCCACATCCTCCAGGATTCAAACCTAAAGTAACTATTGGATTAATAATTGTAAATGTAATTGTATTTTTCTTAGAAGTCCTTTACACTGGACAATTTTTTGATTTTACAAATCAAAATGCATTTGTAATGTTTTACAATTGGGGTGCAGTTCCAGGTTGTATAACAGGTGCATTTAGTGGAGTAGATATGGGTGGAACAATTCAAAGCTGTCCAGCTTTTCCTGAATTAACATTGTTGACATCTACATTCATGCATGGTGGTTTACTTCACCTTGGTGGTAATTTACTATTCTTGTGGATCTTTGGTGATAACATTGAATTAAAATTTGGAAAAATAAAATTTCTTGGAATCTATTTGATGTGGGGAGTTGTTGCTGGACTAGTTCATATTTTCGGTGATGTTTCTAGTGCAACACCAGCTGTTGGTGCATCTGGTGCAATTTCTGGAATTTTAGGAGCATACTTGATAATTTTCCCTAAAACTAGAATTCAGACATTTTTGATGCTTGGATTCTTTTGGAGAATGATGCATATCCAGGCACGCTGGTTTTTGCCATTTTGGTTAGTATTTCAGAATCTACTTCCATTCTTTATTGGAGGATTTGGTGTAGCAGGTGGAGGAGTTGCTTATCTTGCTCATATTGGTGGTTTTGTAATTGGGCTTGCTACAGGATATTTGTATAAAAAAACACATAGTTCAGATTTCACATATGGAACACGATATGGCTATGGATCTGACTTTAGATAATTATTGAAAGAATAAATTCTGCAATTAACTAAAAATTTCATGCCGTTGATAACAGTGTCAATGTATCCTGGTAGAACTCAGGAACAAAAGGATGAATATGCAAAAGCAATCACAAAATCTGCTGTAGAAATTCTAAAAACAAAAGAAAGTCATGTTATTGTTGTTTTTGAGGATAATCCTAAAGAAAATTGGTTTTTAGCTGGAAACCAACTTTAATTTTCTTTTTTT
>JACENB010000060.1:4618-7398 GCA_013867245.1 Nitrosopumilaceae archaeon | reverse complement strand
ACATCATCAGTAGGTTTTACATGTGTCAATAATCGCATCATTGGAACAAGACCAGTTCCACCACCAACTAGCAATAGTTTTCCCTCTTTAAGATCAAAAGAGTTTCCATAAGGTCCACGAATTCCAATTTGTTCTCCTGCTTTGACATTAAATAATCCAGTAGAAGCTGCACCATGTTTTCTTACAGTAAATGCTGCTTTTCCAGATTCATCTGAAATCATGACACTCATTGGTAATTCATTGATTCCCGGAATCCAAACCATTGCAAATTGTCCTGGAAGAACATTTGACATTACTTCATCAGAGAAAACCAAAGTTCTAACAGTAGGAGTTTCATCAATTACTTTTTCAACTGTAACAATTGTGGTATGGTTATGATTTCTTTGCAAGACCTATCATCTCCTCAATTTTTGAATAATTTTTCTTTTCCATATATTGTAATATTCCTGTATTGATTTCATTAAACACATCTATCCAATTATCTCCTATTGCACTTCCAAGTTGTACAGATGAAGCTCCTGCTAAGAAAAATTCTACTGCATCCTCCCAAGTAGAAATACCACCACATCCAATAATTGGAATATCAAATTTGGAAGAAATTTCGTAAACACATCTTAATGCAATTGGTTTGATTGGAGTTCCAGATAATCCTCCAAATTTGTTACTAAGAATAGGACGTTGTGTTTCTACATCTATTGCCATTGATCTTACTGTGTTAATAGCAGTAATTGCATCAATTCCAGATTCAATGGCAGTGCCTACGGTGTTAAGATAATGAGTAGTTCCCAGACCAACTTTTGCAATTACAGGCACATTTGTTGAATTTTTAACGGTACTAACAATTTTCTTTACTAGTTCAGGATCGTCACCCACTTCTAATCCAACTTTAGCAACATGAGGGCAAGACAAATTCAGCTCATATGCTGTGACTTTGCAATTTTCAAATTGTTTTATCATTTTTTCAAAGTCTTCAGGGATTGAACCTACAAGACTAACAATAATTGGAACATCTTGATTTGGCTCAATCATTTTTGCAAAATTTTCTGCGCCAGGATTTGATAACCCTACAGCATTAATCCATCCACCGCCTTTGACACTAAAGATAGTTGGATTTGGATATCCTTCCCAAGGTTCAGTGCTAAGTGATTTTGTAACAACAGCCCCTGCTCCTGAGCGATATAGTCGATTAAAAACATCCAATGAAATCCCCAAGATTCCAGATGCAAGCATTACAGGCCTCTCTAATTGAATTGGACCTATTGAAGTTGCAAGATTGGGCTCCACTTTGATTAATGAGGGTAGTTTCGAATATAACAGTTGATTTGTGATTCTAGTACCTTTTTTAAAGGTGATTTAGATTGAACTAGACATGTATTCTGTGATTTTAACAGAATTGGGAATCTCGGTTTTTGATGATGAAAAACTAGAAAAAGCATTTTCGTTTTCAAATCCTGTTAAAGAGTATCTTGCAATAAAAAATAAGGAATCAAAATTAAACGAAGTAATCAATTATCTAGCTTCAATTCAAAGAGGTGTTGCAGTTAGTGATGATTCATTACTTGCGATTTTGAAAAAAAATAACATAGATTCTCAAATTATGGAGGATTCAGAGTTAGAAAGAATTCAATCATCAAAACCAGAAATTATTGTAGATTCGGGTTTTGCATCAAATCCTCAAGATGCATTAGGAAAGTTAAGAGAATTTGCTTTGGGATTATCATCTTCAAAAGTTACAGAAGTATCTGAAAGTCCAGACCTTCACATCATTCAAGCAATCAATTCACTGGATGAAATCGATAAAATTGCAAATGCTCTTAGTTCAAGATTAAGAGAATGGTATGGATTACATTTTCCAGAACTAGACAATATTATTGATAGTATTAACGGATATGCGCAAATTGTAATCGCAGGAAAACGTGAATCATTAACAAAACAAGTTTTTGAAGATGCAGGTTTTCCAGAATCTAAAGTTGAAATGTTATCTTTAATTGCTACAAAAAGCAGAGGAGGAGATATCTCTGATGTAAATCTTGCAATTGTCCAATCAATTGCAAAACAAATTTTAGATTTTCATGATTTGCGTAAAAAACTTGAAGAACATGTTGAATCAGAAATGGAAACAATTGCACCAAATCTTTCTGCAATACTTGGCACTGCAGTTGGTGCAAGAATTTTAGGAAGAGCCGGCAGTTTGAAAAGATTGGCATCACTTCCAGCTAGTACAATCCAAGTTCTTGGAGCAGAAAAAGCATTGTTTAGATCATTGAAGACTGGTTCTCAACCACCTAAACACGGATTGTTGTTCCAACATGCTATGGTTCATGCTGCACCTAGATGGCAAAGAGGTAAGATTGCACGCGCAATTGCTGCAAAAGCAGTCATTGCAGCCAGAGTTGATGTTTACGGTGAGGGTCTTAACAGCACACTACTTGAAAAACTCAATGTCAGAGTAGATGAGATTGGAAAGAAATACGAAAATCCAACGGAGAAAGATACCAGAAGACAAGAATCATTCAGACGCGATGGAGGCAACTTTAGAGATAGAGGCGGACGCAGAGATGATAGAGGCGGACGCAGAGATGATAGAGGCGGACGCAGAGATGATAGAGGCGGACGCAGAGATGATAGAGGCGGACGCAGAGATGATAGACCAGGTTCGAATAAAAACAAAAAGAGAAAGAAGTTTGGAAGAAGATAATCCATCATTTTTCTGGATAAAATCTGAAGGCCAGCAAAAATTAGCTACTGAAAATTTAGTTCCAGGAAATCAAGTTTACAAA
>JACENB010000060.1:0-4518 GCA_013867245.1 Nitrosopumilaceae archaeon | reverse complement strand
AATAAAAACAAAAAGAGAAAGAAGTTTGGAAGAAGATAATCCATCATTTTTCTGGATAAAATCTGAAGGCCAGCAAAAATTAGCTACTGAAAATTTAGTTCCAGGAAATCAAGTTTACAAAGAAAAACTAATTGTAAAAAAAGGAATAGAGTATAGATTATGGGATCCTTTTAGAAGTAAATTAGCAGCTGCCATTATGAATGATTTAGAATATTTCCCTTTTGAAAATAAAACCAAAGTGTTGTATCTCGGAGCATCTACTGGAACAACTGTAAGTCACATTTCAGATATTGTAGGTCCAAGTGGGATTGTATTTGCGGTAGAACATGCAAGTAGAGTTGCAAGAGATTTTCTAGATAGGGTTGCAGCATATAGAAAAAACATTATGCCAATTCTTCAAGATGCACGAAAACCTAAAGAATATTTTTCAGTGTTTGGAAAAGTAGACGTAGTCTATGTGGATATTGCACAACCTGATCAGACTCAAATTGCTATAGATAATTGTGAAATGTTTCTAAAAAAAGATGGATATTTCTTTTTGGTAATCAAAACAAGAAGTATTGATGTAACAAAATCACCAAAAAAGATTGTAGAAGAAGAGACACAAAAACTACATTCAAAATTTGAGATATTACAGACAATAGATTTGCATCCATACGACAAAGATCATGCAATAGTTATTGCAAAATTCAAGTGTTAGTCATTTAGGATTTTTTGGACAGGTTTCCAACTCTTTCGCACAAATGTGGGCAGAGAGTTATTGGTTTTGTAGTATCTAGTCACAAATTTTACCGTTTTAGAGTCAGAAGGGTAACCACTACCTAGGTCATGGTTTTTCCGGAGTTTTTCAATTGCTCTATCACGTGTAACTTTGGCAAGAATTGAGGCTGCAGATACTATCACAAATCTACTATCTGCATGATGATAGGATTTGATTTTATGATTATCAGATAATTTTGATATCTCTTTTCCAAATCTTTTAGGATTTACATCACAAGAATCAACATAGGATGTATCAGGATCTAATTTTGAGACAACTTTTGCCATATATTTTGCCTCTAATTCATTCAAACCATGTTTCTTTACACTGGCATCAATAGATCTTGGTGGAATTTTTGTAATGTAATAGTCATCAACTAGTTCAATAATTTTTTTGTAAAGTAATTCTCTGTTTTTTGGAGAGAGTTTTTTTGAATCCTTTACTCCTAATGAAGAAAGTTTTTTCAAATTTTTTTTATCAATTGAAATTCCAGAAATCACTAATGGCCCAAGCATGGAACCGCGTCCAGCATCATCAATTCCACAAATTTGCACGAATTTTGTCTTAAAACACAAGTATTAAACCATTATAGACTTTGTAAAAATGGAAGAGCCATTGGAAATACCAAATGAAACTTTGCAGGAAATTGTTGAAGGAAAAACAAAATTGTTAGTTCCAAAAGGATCAATTACAGAAGAAGTTCCTCCAAAAGAACCAGCATTTTTCAATCCAAAAGCAAGACTGAATAGAGATTTTTCAATAATTGCATATTCAGCATTTTTAGAAAACTTTCAAGGTCCAAAAATTTTCTTAGAAGGATTATCAGGAATTGGCGCAAGAGGGTTAAGAGTTGCAAATGAACTTGAAATTGATAATTTGATAATCAATGATCTCAATCCAACTGCATTAAAGATGGCTGAATATTCAGCTAAACTTAATGAAATCAAAAATGTAGAATTTTTTGAAAAAGAAGTATGCAGGTTTTTTAGTAATTTTTCAAAAAAAGGGGAGCGAGGGTCAATTGTAGATATAGACCCCTTTGGGTCGCCTGCAGCGTTTTTTGACTGTGGAATTAGGGCAACCATGCACGGAGGAATACTGTCGGTTGCAGCCACAGATTTACAGGTACTAAATGGTCTCTTTCAGAGTGCCTGTAAGAGAAAATACGGTGGAGTTCCAGTAAGAACAGAGTATGGAAATGAAATTGCAATCAGATTGGTGCTAGGCTGTCTAAGAATAGTAGCAGCAAGATTAGGAGTAGAGGTCGAACCAATGTTTGTTGAAAGTGATATGCATTACTATAGAACATATGTAATAGTTAGAAACAGACCTGATCAGGAAGAAAACATTGGATACATTTTACATTGTAAAAATTGTGGACATCGAGAAATTTCATTAGAACAAAAACAAGAATGTAAATTATGTCAATCTAAAATTGATATTGCAGGTCCATTATGGATTGGAAAAATTTTTGATAAAAAATTCATTGAGAATATGCTAAATCAAATTCCAAATTTAAAAGTGGATAAAATTTGTGAAAAAACATTAAACAAATGCCTACTAGAAGCAGAAATGCCAGGAACATATTACACACTAGATGAAATAGCAAAAAAAATGAAATCATCACCACCAAAATTAGAAGACATTATAGAAAACTTGAAAAAAAATAATTTTGTTGCCAGTGTAACTTCATTAAATCCAACAGGATTTCGAACTAATGCAAACATCAACGAAATAACAAAAATTTTTCAGGCTATCCAATAAATCCTAAACAGACATAGTATAATTCACTACTTTGTTTTCGACTAGCTTTAGGTTTAGTGAGATTTATTCGTGCAAATTTTTTCTTGATATAATCTCTAAACTCCATAGAATATTCACCATCAAATACCTTGAATACAGCATTGCCTTTGTGTGCCAATACTTTATCCATGATTTTAGTACAATCATAATTTAGAGAGATTTGTTTTGCATGGTCAACAGACCAATTTCCACTGACTTTGGGAGAAAGATCACAAATAACAGCATTAACTTTACGCTCAAAATAGTCCATTACCTCATCAACTACATTTTCATCTTCAATATCACCTCTCAAGAGATGAGCGCCTGGAATTTCTTCTACATAAGACAAATCAATTCCCATAACTTTTCCTTGGTTTCCTGCCAGTTTGACAGCCATCTGAGTCCAACCACCAGGAGCACAACCCAGATCTAGAACGTAAAAACCAGGACCGATAATTCGATATGATTGATTTAGTTCTTTGAGTTTGTATGCAGCTCTACTTCGATAACCTTGTTCATGCGCTAATTTTCGATAGTGATCTTTGCGTGCATCTAATAATTTCATTTGGACTTCGCAGGTTTTTTCATCTCAGCAATTACCCAGTCTTCAATGAATTGACAGTTTCTAGGACTGATTTCACCTTCAAGTGAGCACTTTTGTTCAACAGGACAGACCAAACATGGTGAATTTTCGATAGATTGTGTACTAATTGGAGTCTTCTTTAAAATTAATTTGTAAGTCCAACGGTTCTTTTCAAGAATTTTTTCTCTAGTAATGAAACCAATTCTTTCAAGTTTTAATGCTAAACGAGAACCATCACGACTTGTTAGTTTTAGTTTCTTCCACAATTCGCTTTGGAACATTCCTTCAGATTCACGTTCAGCTAAAATATCACAAACTTTGTTTGTGAGTCTTTCCATGTCAACTTTTTCAATTTGGAAATTTTCAATTTCCTCTTCAGATAATTGTTCTTCTAATTCTTCCTCAAGTGTTTTTTCGGCTTCTCTTTTTGCCTCTTCAAGTTCTTTTTTGGTTAATTTCTTCTCTTTGGCAGGCTTTTCTTCTTTCTTTGTGGTTTTCTTTGCAGGTTTTGCTTCTGTTTTCTTTGTGGTTTTCTTTGCAGACTTTTCTTCTTTCTTTGTGGTTTTCTTTGCAGGTTTTGCTTCTGTTTTGGTGGTTTTCTTTACTTTAGATTTTTTTGGTTTAGAATCTAGAATGTCTTTTTTCTTTTTTAGTGCATCAAGTTCTGCTTGTATTTTCTTTGCCTCGTCAACTAGTTCATCTTTTTTCTTTGCCATCAAATCACCTTATTTTTTAAATTTAATTTCATATTTTTCATATAGTATTCCTATTTAACAGTAAATTCTTCACTAATAGAGATGGTTTTTAGATCCTCAGAAATCATTTCTGCCACAATCTTGTAAGAGCCTGCAGTGTCAATTACTTTGGAAAATTTCTCTCCAATTGGAATTAGTTCATTCCTTTCAGCAAAACATTGTTCAAAAAATCCACCTTGGGTGACTACATCTTTTCCAGAGTAAATTGTAACATACAGATCTCCACAGTCAAAGTGGGAATCAGACACTTCAATAGATATCTCTACGGCTTGAGAAGTTGAATAGGATTTTGATAGACCAATTATTTCAATGTCAGAACCATGAGACTCTCCTGAAAAAGACATTGAAGGAATCATATCTAGTTCTCTGTCAGGCTTTTCGAGAATATCAGCCATTACGACAGAGCTAAAAGCAATTGACAAAATTACAGGTAAGACAAATACTACAAAAATTTTCTTTGATGCCATTTGGTTTTAAAATCACTGTTTCCCCTATATCTATTTAGCAAAACCATTGGCTTCAGATCAATTTGACGAATGAGTTAAATCGTAGCCGACTAAATATGGCTAGATGCGACTTAGAAAATTCAGAGTTAGGGCATATCGTTGCATTCATGATTCTGGAGAGATTACAGTTGG
>JACENB010000026.1 GCA_013867245.1 Nitrosopumilaceae archaeon | reverse complement strand
TTTATTTCTTCATCATGGACTTTTAGTGCAAGTGATGCGCCAACTTGTGTTTTGATGTATTTGTTTGTGATATTTTCATGGATGTAAGATAGCATGTATTCACTTGGTGCAACTTCAAATGTTTTTTCTGCATTTTCACTTGTCATGTGAAGAACTTGTTTATGTCTAGAGCCATCACGGTATACAGTCATACCTTTGAGTCCAAGTTCATGGGCTAACAAGTATGATGATTTGACATCTTCAGCTGTTACATCATATGGCATGTTGATTGTCTTTGCAATTGCGTTTCCAATCCAATCTTGCCATACACTTTGAGCCATAAGGTGATCAGCCCAGTGTATATCCATTGCAGTTACAAATACATCTTGCATCCATTGTGGAATTTCATCAATTCCACTCAATGAACCATAGTTGTCTGCAATCTTTTCAAGAATTTCATCTGTGTAAAGACCTTCATTTCTAAGAGCTTCTTCAAGAATCTTATTTGTGTAAAAGAATCTTCCAACAGTTACTCTTTTCTCAAATACAAGTGCAAATGCCGGTTCCATTCCATTTGAACAATCTGCAATCATAGAAAGTGTACCAGTTGGTGCTACTGTAGTAGTTAGTACATTTCTAATTCCATGTTTTTTGATTTTTTCAATCAATGGACCCCATTCAAATGAATGAGCACTTTTAGATTTTTCATAATATCCAGCTACTGGAATTTTACCTTCAGGATATTCAGTCTTGGAACATAATGGGAACTCACCACGAGATGTAGCAAGTGCAACACTTTCTTCCATAGAATAGTAAGTTAGTGCTTCAGAGAGTTTTGATTGTAGTTCATATCCTTCTTTGGAATTGTATGGAATTTTGAGTTTGTATAATAGATCTGCTACACCCATTACTCCCAATCCAATTCTTCGAGACTCTTTTGAGGCTACGTTGATTTCAGGAACTGGATAATGATTTACATCAATAATATTATCCAAAAATCTTGTTGTTTTTCTAATGATTTCTTCATATCCTTGCCAATCAAATTCGTAAGAACCATCTGCTTGTTTTTGTGCATAGTTTACTAAGTTGATTGAGCCTAGATTACAAGACTCGTATGGGTAAAGACTTTGTTCACCACATGGATTTGTTGCTCTAAGTGGAGCCTGTCTTGCTTTAGCAAATACATTGTATTTGTTAATTTGATCAAAGAAGATCAATCCAGGTTCTGCACTTTTCCATGCAGATAATGCAATTAAATCAATTAATTGATGTGCGTTAATTTCTTTAACTGGTTTTCTATCACGTGGACTTCTCAAGACATAATTTCCATCTTCAGTATTTACAAGTGCATTCCAGAAATCTTCCCAAATACCAACACTGACATTAAAGTTTTCTAAAACACCAGGTTCTGTTTTGTTTGTAATGAATTTTTCAACGTCTGGATGCCATGCTTCAATAATTCCCATGTTTGCACCACGTCTTTTACCACCTTGTTTAACAACTTCAGTAACTGTATTGATGATGTTCATGAAAGATACTGGACCAGATGCAACACCAGAAGTTGATGCAACAATATCTCCTTCTTCACGAAGATCAGAATAATTGATTCCAACGCCGCCACCAGATTTGAAAATTAATGCAGCATCAGAAGTAGATTTCATAATCTCTTCCATGCCATCATTCATTCCAAGTACAAAGCATGCAGATAGTTGTCCTAATCTTCCACCAGCATTCATCATTGTTGGTGAATTTGGCAAAAAGTTTTGTGCGGTCATCATTTCAAAGTATTCAGTAATTCTATCAGAATAAACTTCAAGTTTTTTTGCTGCTAATAATGTCAAAAGATCTTTGAAACTTACTTTCATTTGACCTTTGTTAGCAAGTGTGACATAATGATTGATTAAAGATCTAAAATGCCACTTGTTGAAGAAATAATCTCCTACTTTGAATTTATAATCAAAAGCATCTAATTTTTCAAGATAAGATTTGGCTTCATCTACATCTTGTTTGCTATTACCAGATTTATCAAATATCTGAGAATCATATAGCATATCCCCAATTCCAACTAAAATTGCTACTCTCTCAAACATTTGTGTTGGAGTCTCGATAATTTCACTTTTTGAGTTTCTAAAGAGGTATCTTGAGGCTAAAACTCTCAAACAATTAAGATCAAATTTCTTTGAAACTGGATCCAATGATTTTAGGTTTAAAACTCTCATCTTCTCATCTCTGAGTTTTCGTCTTTCGTGTCTGTAAACTATGTAAGATTTTGCGATATCACTATTACCACTATCAATCAAAGTTGATTCTACAATATCCTGAATATCCTCTACAGTTGGTGATTTTTCACTTGTAAATCCCTGTTCAACAAGTTTGTTAAGCACTTCTCCTGCTAGTTTATCTGCAACACCACGGTCGGCTTTGGAGGTGGCGGCTAATGCCTGGTATATGGCATTTGAAATTTTATCTAAATCGAAAGCCGTAACTGTACCATTACGTTTACGGATCTCATTGATCGTATTTTCTATTTGTGAATTATCCATTATAATATCTCCTACCATAGTAGAAAACTAGTATCTATAAACTTTCAACAGAATTTGTTTGAAATTTTAGTTGAACATTTTTTACAACGCTCCAATGTTAATCGTAGTGGTACAAAATCATAAAATGTTAAACGAGTATCGCTTAATAAAATAGATGACAACAGACAAGTTAATAATTATTAGAACTTAGTCCATACTTTCATTACGATGATCGCATTTAGAATCGGAGCTTAATACAATGTATTATAATTAGACAACATAGGGGGATTTACATTTTGGACACTTGTCTTCAAATGGTTCATCCTTAAATCCACACTCACCACAAATAGGAGTTGCTCTTACAAGTTTAAAGGATGGCACTAGTTCTGCAGTTTTTTCAATTGATTTTTTGATGTCATCGACTTTCAAGTTTTTATCAATATCTAAAGTAACAAGCAAGCCACCATTGAGTAATTTTGAGATTTTATTGGACTCAGAAATTATTTCAGATTTTGGAGTATATTCATCAATTTCTGAAGCATTAATCACAGTACCTTGAGAATAAAAGTCACTTTCCATAGAATTAAGACTAGAGTTTTTACCGTATTTTTCACCATCTAGAGTAGCAAAACGTGATGAACCCTCTGTTTCAGTCATACAAATAGTCACATTGTCGCCTAATTCTTTACCCTTTTTGGCGCCAACATCAACTGCAGTTTCAATGACTTTGTGAAGCACAGCACGACCATCCTTATTGTCTTTAAAGCCTAAAATGTTGAAAATAGACTCTCTAAGACCAACTAGATTTATCACCAAGGAGACAGAACTTCTTTGCATATATTGAGTATTTTTAGCAAGAATAGGATTGAGTCCTCTTCTGGTTAAATCTGAGATTTCTTTCTTTCTAAGTGCCATTGAAGCCAATGCAGGTTTCATTAGCAAAGCTAATCTTGCTCTAAAGTAAGTCTCATCTTTGTTTGATTCAAATGCCAATCTAGGAAGGTTAATGGAAACAGATTGCAAGTTAATTGCAAGTGAATTAGTAGATTTTGAAGAACCATTAGTTACTCCGCTACTTGCAGTTTGACCTTTGGCAATCATTACTTTACCACCAAGTAATAATATTTCAGAAATTGATTGTGATACATCAGTGATCTTTCCTTTTTCGTTATCAATTATCAAACCAATTTTTGGTATTGGTGTAATTGCAACATAATTTTTGTATGCATTAATGATTGAATGAATTATTTTTGTATCAGAGCCTAGTTGTAATCTAATTGATATGTTTGTACTAGTTTTATTATATTTAGAAGTAGTAGAAGCAGTTGCAAATGTATTAGTTAATTGTTCTTCTAGTTCTGAAAGTGATTTAGAATGTTTTGCAAACACTGCAACTAATCCATCTAAGACAACTTCCTTTGAAGCCTCTTTTGATAAAAGTGAAATTAAAACAGACAAAGAAGTTGTAATTTCATTTAGTTGTTTTGAAGCATTGATTCTTGATACATCAAGATATTTTCCTCCAAGATCAAGTCCATCATCAAGTAATTCTTTTGCATTTACAAATATTGTATCAGGAATCATAGACCAAACTCCAGGATTTGAAATATGTATATCTCCAGATAAGTGATTGTCAGCTACATCTTTTGGTAAAACGTTTGTTAACAAATGTTCAGCAAATATTTTTTGACCAGTATTAAACAAAAGACCTTCAGCACCATTATCAACATTATCTAAATTAGAAACCATTTCTTGAACATCATAAACAGGCATACCTAGGCGTGCAAGTTTGTTTCTGTATTCCTCATGACCGTGTTCTAAAAGAACTGAATTTACCATATCACGAATTACTGCGCCTGTAAGATAGGTGGTTTGATACTTGTAGATTCTGTTTTCAACTTCTTCGGTAATCTTTTGTGCTAATTCTAGTGGAAGACTCCCTTCACGTACTAGTGATTGAATAATTTTATGAGAATTAAATTCTTCAATAGATTCGCCAGATGTTCTGACATACATTTTTCCACTTTCAATAATTGATCTTTCTTCAATTTGTCTGGCTAAACTTAAAACAAGTTTTCCAAGATTAGTGATTGTATAACGTCTTTCAGATTTGTTAAGTGCAACTAGTGATTGTCTAAGTAATTTTCTCAAGTGATATGCAAATTTTCCACTTTCTTTTTTAGATTTGAAACCAGCTAATGATTTTAGCTCAGAATATGTTAATGGTCCTTTAGAATTTAAAATTCTAAGAATATCAATTCTATTAGGACTTGCCATGACAGAGAAGATCATTCTGACACGTTTTGATGTGGATTGTAAAATTCCACCACGTTTTGGATCAGAGTCGTCGTCGATATCAGAATCTAAATCTGCATCTAGATCATCATCATCAGAATCTAAATCCATATTCATTTCTAATTCTTCTTCGTTCATTGTCATGACTAAGATCAAGTATAGGAGTAAATAAGACTTATGACTAGAATGATTCTAATAAAAAATATTACAATGTAAGAAAAAATATTAGAAAAAATTTATAAAAAAGATCATGTTGTGATCATTTTTCTTCTACATCAAGTGAAAATTCAGATGTAGAAAGCTTTTGTCCACAAGATGGACACTTACCATTAGTAGGATTCAAAACATCTTTTAATGATTTTAGCATTTTCATATCTTTGATCTTTTCTCCACATTTTCCACACGTTATTTCTACAGACATAAAATAATGATATTTTTAAAATAATTAAGAATCTATTCTGATTTTTTTTAATAATTCAAACAAATATTTTTACTGTTTTTCTATGATGATTCCTCTTTCATCAAAACCAGTGATTTTTGCTCTAGTTCCAACAGGTAAATCATCAGGAGTTGCAATTCCTCCCATAAATCCAGAAATTCTCAATTCTGCATCATCTAATTGAAGTACTGCAAAAGCATATGGAGTATGTTTTTCAAATCCTGCAGGCGGTACTGTAATTATAGTATAAGTAGCAATTGAGCCTGTACCCTCTAAAATAGTGTCTTCAAATCCTTTACTTCCACATTTTTGGCAGTAATATACTGTGGATAAATGAAGATGACCGCAACTTGAACATTTGTGAGTTAAAACTTTGCCTTCTTTTGCATTTTCAATCATTTGTTCTTCGACAGACATCTTACACACTCTGGAAAACATGTACTGCACAACTTGCACCAGTTGCACCAAAATTATGAGTTAAACCAACTTTAGCATCTTTCACAGTTCTTGCACCAGCTTTACCAGTTAATTGATCATATACTTCAACTACTTGTCCAATTCCAGTTGCACCGATTGGATGTCCTTTTGATTTAAGACCACCTGATGGATTAATTGAGATATCTGAATTTAATTTTGTTCTACCTTCACGAATAGCTTGTATACCTTGTCCTTTATCAAAGAAACCTAAATCCTCAGTGTCAACAACTTCTGCAATTGTAAAACAATCATGTACTTCTGCAAAGTCTACATCTTTTGCAGTAATACCTGCCATCTTGTATGCAGCTTCTGATGCAATCTTTGTACTTGGAATAGTTGTCATCTGTTCTCGTCCTTGTAATGCAGCAGGTGAACCACCTCTACCAGATCCAGTTACTTCAATGTAATCACCACCGTGTGCTTTTGCAAATTTTTCAGAACATAAAATTACAGAACTTGCGCCATCAGAAAATGGACAGCAATCATAAAGTTTTAGAGGACTAGCAACTACTGCAGAGTTCATTACATCGTCGACAGTAATTTTTTTCTGCATGTGTGCTTTTGGATTTAAAACTCCGTTATCATGATTCTTTACTGCAACTGCTGCAAAGTCTTCTTCAGTTGCATCAAATTCTGTCAAGTAAGCTCTTGCCATTGATGCAAACAATCCTGGAAAAGATGCACCTGCTTGACCTTCATAAAAGAAATCAGAACAATATGCAAAGTAAGTTGTTGTCCATTCAGTTCCAGTGTGAGTTACTTTTTCAACACCAGTTGCAATTAGACAATCATAAAATCCTGCTGCAATATTTGCATAGGCTTCTCTAAATGATACAGAACCACTTCCACAAGCTGATTCAATAGTTAATGATGGTTTATCTGGAATTCCCAATCTACTCATCAAAACAGGACCAATGTGTACCTGCTTATCTGCAATTCCAAAAACGTTAGAAATGTAAGATGCTCCAATCTCTTTTGGGTCAATTCCTGCACTTTCTATGGCTGCAACTGATGCCTGAGTAGTAATATCTGCAATACTATCGGCTAATTTTCCATATTTGGTGCTTCCAGCGCCAAGAACACAAACCTTTTCCACAAAACACACTGACCAAAGTCCCTATAAAAATCGTTTTAGTAAATTCAACATCATAAAATGCCAAGAAGAAAAAGTAAGCTAAAGACAGTTCAAATTAAGAAGATCACTGCCAGACATATAATAAAAATTACAAAGTCAACAACAGAGGTTTTCAAAAAAGAGATCGCTCAATACTTAGACAATAATGGATTTCTATCATGGTCCTCAAAAGAAAAAAAATACTTTCTTCTTGGAACAAATTCTCCTAAAAAGGGATTAGTTCAATGTCCACAGTGTAAAGTTGGAGAGTTGATGGTTATTCGATCAAGAACTACAAAAAAACGCTTCATGGGTTGCTCAAATTTTTATGACGGATGTAAAGCATCATCGCCACTATTACAGAAAGCAAGAATGAGAGCAACAAAAAAACCATGTGAGATGTGCAAATGGCCAATGATTATTTTTCGTTATTCAAGAAATCAAAAATGGACTCATCAATGTTCAAATTTTAATTGTGAAAGTAGAGTTACTAAATCTTCAAAGTAGTGTAAGTATCTGCTCTTCTATTTTTTAGCAGTGGTAAAGATTTACGAATTTGTTTTACTTTTTGTAAATCAATTTCAACATAACCAATTCCTTGTTTCTTTTTCATATCAAGTAAAATTTTACCATA